>NZ_JBFBBY010000263.1:0-7808 GCF_040682875.1 Amycolatopsis sp. NPDC051071
CCCGTTCGTGTCGCTCTCTCTCGCCTGACCACGTGTCATGAGGGGTCCCCATAGGACACTTTTCGTCCTATGGGGACCCCTCATGACGTTTCCCTGGTGCTTGGGCTCGCTCGGCCTGGGCGCTGTGCCGTGGTGGAGCGCCTGGGCGCTGTGCCGCAGTCGAGCGCCGCCGCCCCCAATGTGGCATTGGGGACGCTGATCGTCCCCAATGCCACATTGGGGGCAGCGCACGCGACCGGGCAGGGCCGCAGGACCCGAAGCTCGTTCACTTATCCCCAGCACTTATCCACAACCGCGCCCACCTGTGGACAACTCCCGCGACCAGCACTTTCCCGCCCCCACCCCCGGTAGACTGGACTCGGGGACGCCCCCCTGGGAGCGGTGGGGGCTGGGGTACGGCAGGTCAGCCTTGGCGCAGGGTGGTGACCATGGCTTCGACGGCGATCCGCGGTTTCACGTTCAAGTCGATCGCGTCGCGGCATTCGAGGACGGCTTCGAGGCGGCGCAGGATCGAGTCCGGTGCCCAGGCGGAGGCGGCCTGGGAGATTTCCGAGGCGTGGTCCGGATGGTTCAGGGTCGCGCCCGCGCCGCTCGCGGTCACGAGTACGTCCCGGTAGAACGCGGCGAGGTCCACCAGCGCGAGGTCGAGGCTGTCACGCTGGGTCCTGGTCGCACGCGACTTCTGGCGCTTCTCCAGTTGCTTCACGGCGGCTTCGGCGGCCCGTTTCGCCCCCGCGACGCCCTTGCCGATGCCGTCGCCGCCCATCGCGGTGCGGAGCATGGAGCGCTCGGCCTCGTCGCGGACCTTGCTCTCTTCGCCCGCGTCGGCCTCCGCCGCGCTGATCAGCTGATCGGCGCAAGTGAACACATCGGACGGACGGCGCAGGCCGAGCGGGATCCGCAGCACCGTCGAGCGCCGCTGCCGGGCCGCCTCGTCGGTGGCGAGCCGCCGCGCGCGGCCGACGTGTCCACTTGAGACGGACGCAGCCCATTGCGCGCGGTCGGGTTCGACACCGTCCCGTTCGATCAGCACCTGCGCGATCGCTTCGGGCGGCGGAGTCCGCAGGGTGACCAGACGGCACCGCGAGCGGATCGTCACCGAGACGTCGTCCGGGTGATCGGACGGCGCGCACAGCAGGAACACCGTGCGGTCCGGCGGCTCCTCGACGGCCTTCAGCAACGCGTTCGACGCGCCTTCGGTCAACCTGTCGGCGTCCTCGATGACCACCACTTGCCACCGCCCCGTGGTCGGGCGGCGAGCGGCGGACTGGACGAGGGAACGCATTTCGGCGACGGAGATCGAAAGGCCTTCCGGCGCGACGAGCTTGACGTCGGCGTGCGTGCCGGCGAGTACGGTGCGGCAGCCGGGGCATTCGCCGCAACCGGTGCCGGTGCCGCACTGCAACGCCGCCGCGAAAACCCGCGCGGCGGTCGAGCGGCCCGACCCGGGCGGGCCGGTCACCAGCCACGCGTGGGTCATCGCCCCTGGCGCCACGGGCTGGTTCTCGATGATCCGCGCGGCCGCCGTCGACGCCGTGGAAAGCGTGCGCGCGGCGGGCTCCTGGCCGACGAGCTGCTTCCAGACACCGATCAGCACAGGGGCTTCCGTCATCTCACCTCGACCTTTTCCTCCGCCGGAGCGAGCCCGGCGAGCCTGCCGACGAGCACCGCGCGGATCGCTGTCCGCACCCGGTCGCCCACCTCGTCCTCGGTACCGTCCGCGTCGACCACCACATACCGGTCCGGGTCGGCGGCGGCCATTTCCGTGAGCAGATGCTGCACCCGCCACTGCGCGTCCAGCGACTCCGATTTCCGCATCACCGTGCCGGGATCGGCGTCCAGCAGGACGGTGATGTCCGGGCGCAGCCGGTTGGTCGCCCAGTCGGCGAGCCCTTCGAGTTCCTGGCTGTCCAGCCCGGCGACCGCCGACAGATGCGCCAGCGGCGAGTCCACGAACCGTTCCATCACCACGACGGAACCGGCGTCGAGCGCGGGCTGGATATCCCGTTCGACGATGTCCGCACGCACCGCGGCGGCGGCGAGTGCCTGCGCCCGCGCACCGGTCAGCGAAGCGCCGGAGAGCAGCTTCGCGAGCCGCTGGTCGTCCAGCGCGGGGTCTGCGGCCAGTACGACGGGACGCGTACCCGCGCGCAGCCATTCGGCCAGCCGCGCGGCCTGGGTCTCGGTGTTGACGGCGCGGGTGCCCTCGAGCGCGATCAGCAGACCGTTGACGCGGCGCGGGCTCCGGCGCAGGGCATTGCGGAGATCGGCGAGGATCGGTTCGGCGCGCCTGTCGTCCATCTGCCGGTAGGCGACGATGCCGGCGATCAGCGCCAGGACACCGCCGCCGATCATGACCGGACGGCTGCCGTCGATCGTGATCGTGCCCCCCCACAACTCGACCTCGGTCTTCTGGACCGCGCTGATCAGCACCGGCACCAGGATCGTCGAGCCGAACAGCACGATCTTCATCAACGACTGGTAGATCGCGTTGATCCGGCCGCGGATGGAGTCCTCGATCCGCGAGCCGATGATCGTGACACCCGTCAGGAACGCCGTCCCCGCCCAGACACCGACGAAGGCGACCGCGACCAGTGAAACGGCGAGGTGCGGCGACAGCGCGACGACGATCAGGCACAGGCCGGCGGCGACGATCGAGATCCCGAACAGCCGGTCGTGCGCGAGCCGCCGGGCGAGCTTCGGAGCCACGGCCATCCCGGTGGCGAGCCCGAGGAAGACGGCGAGGACGAGGAGGTTGAACGCCGCGTCACCGCCGAGCAGGCTGGACGAGTACGGCTTGGCCGAGCCGATCACCGCGCCACCGGCGGCGAACGCGCCGAACGCGCCGATCATCAGCCCGCGCACCAACGGCGTCGTCCGCACGAAGCGGGCGCCGTCGGAGATCATCTGACGGAAGCCGAACTTCTCCTCGTCGGCCTGGTTGGCCTTGGGTTTCTCGACCGTGTGGACGTTGCGCAGCGAGAGTTCGGGGATCCGGGTGGCGATCACGATCGCGCTGGTCAGGTACAGCAGGCCGGTGATGACGACGGCGACCTTCGCGATGCCGAGCTGGGCATCGCCCTGGAAGAAGTGGAACGTCGTGTTGCTACCGGTGAGCACGGCGTTCGCCCCGGCCGCGGTGATCACCGCGAGGCCGTAGGTCATCACCATGCCGAGCTGGTTGGCGGTCTCGACCTGGTCCGGGCGGCGCAGCAGGTTGGGCACCGCCGCGTCCTTCGACGGGATCCACATCATCGAACAGCAGCCGACCAGGAAGTTTCCGACGAACACCCACCACGGCGTGCCGACGAACGCGATCGACAGCAGGAACCCGCACCGGCCGAGATCGCAGAGCACCATCACCTTGCGCCGGTCGAACCGGTCGGCGAGCAGCCCGCCGAGCGGGGCGAACAGCAACCCCGGCAGCAGCGAGGTCAGCACGACACCGACGAACGCGTAGTTCTGCGCCGCGTAGTTGTCGGTCATCTTCGTGACCAGGCTGGCCAGCGTCAGCAAGTTCAGCCAGTCCGCGACGCTGCAGAGATAGGTGACACCCCAGAGCCGGCGGAACGGCTTGATCGCCAGCACGCGCCGTGCGCGGTGGATGGTGGAGGCGTCACGGCCCGTTGATTCACCCGTGCCCGCTTGGGGCACCGACTGCACGCCCTCGCTGATACGCCCACCCCACTAGTCACGCGGCGCCGGGCGACCCGCGTGTACACCGAGTCCCCCGACCGTAGGGCCAGGGTATCCCGATGGGTGCCGTGGGGACGGACGGCCCCGTCCGGCGCTACCGCCGGACGGGTTACCCGAAGATCCCCGCGATGCTGTTGAACAGGCTGGCCAGCAGCTGAATGGCGAGGACCGCGAAGACGATCATCAGCACGATCGCGATCATCACACCGGTGGTGTTCGAAGACGGCTTGCCGAGCCTCGGAAGCTGCATCGAACGCCTCACCCGCCGAACTTCGACCTCGGCCTCTTCGTCGACCTCGACCGGCTCTTCCTGCTTCAAGCGGCGAGGCTGACGAAGCAGTTGCGGCGGCCTCGTCGGCCACGTGCGCTGCTGGGGCAGGATCCCGATCGGAGCAGGGCCCTGCTCACCGACAGTGCTGATGATCCTCCCCGGCGGGAAAGCGGCGGACTGCTCCGCGCCCGGTGTCCTGGCCGGCTGCTCGTCGGCGAGCATGGCCGCGTTGACCATCCGGCTCACGACTTCGGGGTCGTGCTGGACCGGCCCGGGGATCTTCAGCTGATTCTCTTCGGCTGACCCCAGGGAGTCCGGCTGGCCCGCGGTACCGGACGTGACCAGCCCGGACAGCGGATCGGCGAACGTGTCGCCAGGAGGATCTGCCTGAGTGCCATCGCCCTTCACGAAGTCGGGGGCGTCGAAGAAGGGAGTTTCGCCCTTCCCGCTCATGGTGACCACCTCACTACGGAATGTCTTCTCCTTCAAGGGTAACCACCTCGGCCCGTCGCACATCCGCCCAATGGGCCAGATAAATGTCACGCGCCGCGAGGCTGATCTTCACATCCTCCAGCAAAGGTTCGAAGAAAGAACGCCGGTAGCGGGCATCTGTCGCGGTTGATGCGGCGAAGTACAAACCGGAGAAAACGGCAAGGAAAAGGGAGACGTTGACGAGTGCGGAACTCACCGGAAGGGGGACACCCAGCAGTGTTCCCGGCGCCGACTCACGCCCGGCGAACACCGTGACCACCTCCGGCCGGAGGATCAGCACCCCGAACACGATGAAGAAGACGAACACCAGCGCGCCGAACGCCACGATCTGCACCGCCTGCGCGAAGAACAGCACCAGGGTGATGTTCAGCCGCTCCGTCCTGGACAGCGTGCGCCGGACCGGCAGCGGCTCGTCGTCATCGTCGTCGAAGGGCGTGCCGCGCAGGGCGGCCGCCCCCGGTTCGACGGTCCAGGACTTCAGCTCCTTCATCTCGTCGGACAACATCGAAGCCAGGAACACCGCGCCGATCACGGTGAGGAACCCGACCACCAGCCAGAGCCGTCCCGGGCTCAGCCGCTCCACCGCCTGCCACAACTCGGCGGTGAAGAAGCTGAACATCACCACGAGCAGCAGCAGCGGCAATGCCCGCGACGCCAGTGTGCCGATGGCCCTGACCTGCGCGACCGCACTCCGCGCCGCCCAGGTCAGGATCGAGCCGACACCGATCCGCACCAGCAGCATCAACCCGGCCAGCGCGGCCAGGTTGGTGAGCACGGCGAGCCACAACGGGTCGTCCCACGGCACCAGCCCGGTGAGCCGTTCACCGAGCGGCAGCACCAGCACCCAGAACCCGATGGTCGCGACCATGACGGCCAGCCGGACCCGGGTGCGGTGCAGCATCCGGAGCAGCTTCGCCATCAGCCTGCCGGCGACCATCGGCACGATGATCACGGCGAACGTCAGCGCCAGCACGCCGAGGACGTAGGCGAGCCCGCTGCCGCGCATCCTGGCTTCGAGCACGTCCTCGGAGACGTCCAAGAGCTTCAGCAGCCCGGACAGCAACAGGTCGAGCAGGCACAGGAACACCAAGCCCGGCGTCGCCCGGCGCAGCATTCCCGCCCCTCGCCTGCGCCGGTGGATGACCATCGGCAGCCCTCGCCGCCTGAACCACGCGTCGGCCGCGCCCCGGTCCAGGTCCATGCCTCGCCCCCTCGTCTTCGCTCAAGGCGGCTACGTCCGGCTCAAGTCCACCGCCTCGTGCAGCCAGCCCGCCAGTGCCCGGCGGTCCATTCCACCGAACATCAGCCACCCTTCGGAAGGGGCGGCGTACAAAACGAACCGCCCCAGATCGTTGTCGATGATCACGAAGCCGTAGTCCGGGTACTCGGCGTTCAGCCCGCCGAAGGCGACCAGATCGAGGATCGCCGTCCCGGTTCGCCGCCGGTCCAGCAGGTCGCAGACCAGGCCGACCTCTTCCTCCTGGCCGCTCAGCGGCACGCCGTACTCGTCGATCCGGATGCGCATCGGGGCCACGTCGCCGGCAGGAACATGAGGCAGCCCGCCGAACACCCGGGCACCCAGTTCGCCGAAGTCGCTCAAGCTGAACGTGGTCCGCCGCCCGGACCGCATCCGCCACACGACCGCCTGGTGCCCGTCGCCGTAGCAATCGACCCGCACCGCGCGGGGCGCGGAGGCGAAGACGCCGGTGAGGACGCCTCGCACCGAACCCCGCAGCATGACGCCGTGCATCTGGACGGCGGCGGGAAGGATCTCGCCGTTCTCCATCAGCCCGGCCTCTTCGAGCATCGCCGCCTTGGCCGCGTACCGCTCGGCCTGGGTGACGAGGTCGCCCGGCCCGTCGTAGGACGGGCACAGGCGGCGGATCTCGTCGTCGGTGATCTCCGGGTCGTAACCCAGGTACACGCTCCGGCGCTCGGGCACCGCGCGCAGCACCGGTTCGGCCGCGCGCTTCATCAGTTCCTTCACCGTGGCCGGCTCACGCATGGTTTTGCACCGCCCTCACGATCCATTCCTCGGCCATCGACCGGCTGGCCGGACCCCAGATGAGCGTCCAGCGACCGTCGCCGTCCATCGCCGCGCTGAACTGATAGCGACCGAGATCGTTGTCCACCAGGCCGAACGCGCCGTGCGGATACTCGGCGAGGATGGAGTTCCGCACCGCGAGATCGACAAGGACAGTGCCGTGACGCGGCCGCGAAGCACCCTGACGGATCACCTCGACGGCCTCACGGGCCCGCACCGGGATGAGCCCGCCCGCGTCCGTCTCGATGCGCACGGTCTCGCCGGGGCCCGGCGGGTGATCGGGCAGCCCGTCGAACACCCAGCCCGGCAGCGCGCTCAGGAAACCGGACCGCAGCCGTGCCCGCCTGCCCAGCTTGTTCAGCACCGTGGTGTAGTCCTCGTCGCCGAAGAACCGGACCTCCCACGGCTCCGCGCGCGACGGGAAGACCCCGGTCACCACGCCGCGGATGAACCCGCCCCGCAGCGCGCGATACAGCCCGACGGCCTCGGGCGTGACATCGCCGCCGGAGACCAGCCCGATCGCCGCCATCCCGCTCACGAACCGGGTGTACTGCTCCACCTCCTCGGCAAGGGTGAGCCCTGGAGTCGGCTCCTCGTCGGCCAGTACCGGTGGCACGGCGAGTTCCGGATCGTAGAACTCCATCACCGAGGGACGCTCCGGAACCTCGGCGGCCAGCGGGGCGATGACCTCGTCGATGACGTCGAAGACAGCGGTCGTTGAAGTGCTCACCTGACCATTGAACACCCTGGTACCGACAATTTTTAGAACTTTTGTTCGAATGGGCGAGGTCGGTCTGCGAACGGTCGGCGAGCGGTCTTGAACCCCCTTCGAGAGGAGGGCGCGGGCAGGCGGCGGGGGTGGCTGGGGCGCGGCTGGGGCGCGGCTAGGGCGGCTGGGGCGCGGCTGGAGCGGCTGGGGCGGCTCCGGGTAGCAAGGGACCTTTGCTCTCCGGCTCCGCGTGGTCGATGACGGCGACGGCGGCGGCGGCGGCCATCCCGGCGCGGCGTCCGGTCGGACGTCCGGTCGGCCATCCCGGCGCCGCATCCGGTCCGGCCTTCGGTCCGGCCTTCGGTCCGGGCTTCGGTCCGGGCTTCGGTCCGGGCTTCGGTCCGGGCTTCGGTCCGGGCTTCGGTCCGGCCTCCGGTCCGGCTTCCGGTCGGGCGTCGGTCCGGGCGTCGGTCGGGCGTCCGGTCCTGACGGAGGCCCCCGGACGTCATGAGGGGTCCCCATAGGACAAATTTCGTCCTATGGGGACCCCTCATGACACTTGAGCGAGAAAGTGCGCCATAAACGGCCCGCTACTT
>NZ_JBFBBY010000264.1:0-7747 GCF_040682875.1 Amycolatopsis sp. NPDC051071
TAACGGGTTGATATTCCCGTACCCGAGCACGTGCGCCCAGGATGAGGCGGTTGATACTAACCACCCAAAGCCAGTTACCGATGTCTTCGGACGGACCATCGGACAAATTTCGTCCGATGGGGACCCCTCATGACACACGGCCGCGGGTCAAGGCCTCGCTGTGGCGAAAACCACCCGGGTAACGGGTATGTTTCGCCGTTGCTTAGGGGCTACAACTAGTTGAGGCGGCAGTGCGGGCGTCTCGTCTTGCCCACCCCTTCCCGAGGAGGATCACTGTGACAGGCCGAGCCACCCGCCGGTCCTGGTTCATCTGGTTCGCCGCCGTCACCGTCTACCTGCTGGCCGTCTTCCACCGCACGTCGTTCGGCGTCGCCGGGCTACAGGCCGCCGACCGCTTCGGCGTCGGCGCGGCCGCGCTCGGCACGTTCACCGTGCTGCAGGTCGGCGTCTACGCCGCGATGCAGATCCCCACCGGCGTCCTGGTCGACCGCTACGGCCCGCGCCGGGTACTCACCGGCGCCGTGTTCTTCCTCGGCCTCGGCCAGATCCTGCTCGCGATCGCCGACTCCTATCCGCTCGGCCTGCTCGCCCGCGCCGTCCTCGGCTTCGGCGACGCGCTGACCTTCGTCAGCGTCCTGCGGCTGATCGCCGCGCATTTCCCCGGCCGCCAGTACGCCCTGCTCACCGCGCTGACCGCGGCCATCGGGTACGTCGGCAACCTCGCCGCGACCCTGCCGCTCAGCCTGCTGCTCGACGGCCCCGGCTGGACTTCGACGTTCCTCGCCGTCGGTCTGGTGACCGCGCTGTACACCGCCGTCGTCGTCCTCCGTGTCGAGGACACCCCGCGCGGGGAACCGGTGCCGGTCCGCGAAAAGGTGCATCCGAAGGTGCTGGGCCGCCAGGTCACCGAGGCGTGGCGGACCCCAGGGACCCGGCTGGGGTTCTGGGTCCACTTCAGCACGATGTTCGCGCCCAACGTGCTGACCATGCTGTGGGGGGTGCCGTTCCTGGTGCAGGGACAGGGATATCCGAAGGCCACCGCGAGTTCACTGCTGATCGTGTTCGTCTTCGGTTCGATGATCGGCGGACCGTTCATCGGCAGCCTGATCGGACGGCGCCCGTCGCTGAGGATGCCACTGGTCGGCGGGTACATCGGGGGTGCCGCGGTGATCTGGGCGGTGCTGCTCGGCTGGCCGGGGCCGGTCCCCGTGGCGGTCCTGGTCCCGACGTTCGCGTTCCTTTCGCTCGGCGGACCCGCGTCGATGATCGGCTTCGCGCTGGCACGGGACTACAACCCGCTCTCGCGCGTCGGCACCGCGACCGGTGTGGTGAACGTCGGCGGTTTCGTGGCGACCACGGTTTCGGCGCTCGCGGTCGGGGTGCTGCTGGAGTGGACCGGCGGGGCGTTCCGGGTGGCGCTGCTGTCCGTCGTCGTGCTGCTCGCGCTGGGCACCTTCCGGATGCTCGTGTGGTGGCGGCGGACCCGCGCCGAACTGTTCGCGGCGGAGGCACGTGGTGAGGAACTGCCGGTGCAGATCCGGCGACGGCGCTGGGACGCCGAAGTGCCGCTGCCCGTGTCGTCCTAGGCGAAGGCCCGGTAGATAGGGTTCGGCCCGTGTCGCGTCCCAATCAAGTCCCAGCCAAGAATCGTCCCGCCCCGCCACCCGGTCTCGTCATCGTCGACAAGCCGTCCGGGATGACCTCCCACGACGTCGTCGCCAGGGCCCGGCGGTTCATGGGCACCCGCAAGGTCGGACATGCCGGCACGCTCGACCCGATGGCCACCGGCGTCCTGGTGCTCGGCATCGAACGCGCGACGAAGCTCCTCGGCCACCTCGCCCTGGACCGCAAGACCTACCTCGCGACCCTTTCACTGGGACTGTCCACGACGACCGACGACGCCGAGGGCGAGCCGATCGCCGAGGCAGCCCCGGACGCCGTCGCGAAGATCACCGACGACCAGATCGCCGCCGGGATCGCCGCGCTGAGCGGTGACATCCAGCAGGTGCCGAGCGCGGTCAGCGCGGTCAAGATCGACGGCAAGCGCGCGTACGCCCGCGTCCGCGCCGGCGAAGAGGTCGTGATCCCGCCGCGTCCGGTCACCGTGCACCGCTTCGACCTGCTCGCCACCCGCCGCGAGGCCGGCCGCGTCGAACTCGACGCCGTCGTCGAGTGTTCGTCCGGGACCTACGTGCGGGCGCTGGCCCGCGACCTCGGCGCCGGGCTGGGCGTCGGCGGGCATCTGCTCGCGTTGCGGCGCACCACGGTCGGACCGTTCACCCTGGCCAAGGCCCGCACCCTCGACCAGCTCGAAGAGAAGCCGGAGCTGTCGCTCGACCTCGACGCCGCCGTCGCCGCCGCGTTCCCGCGCCGCGACCTGGACGCCCGCGCGGCGCAGGCGGTCCGATATGGACAGAGGGTTCCCTCGGCCGGGATCGAGGGCACGTACGGGATGTTCGGACCGGACGGGCGGGTGCTCGCACTCGCCGCCGACGAAGGCGAGTCGGCCCGCTCGGTGGTCGTGTTGCTGCCCGCCTAGGGCGCGTGTCCTGTAAGGCCGGTCGCGAGCGTGCCTTGCTGGACACGGCCTAGGGTGGTGCATGGAGCGGGACTGGAGGAGACGGGGCACAAGTGCAGCGTTGGCGTGGTTTGGGTGACCTTCCCGGGAGCTGGGGACGGTGCGTGGTGACGATCGGCGTTTTCGACGGCGTGCACCGCGGGCATCAGGAGCTGATCTCGAGGACGGTCCGCGCCGCCGCCGAACGCGGCGTGCCGAGCGTGGTCCTGACCTTCGATCCGCATCCGTCGGAGGTGATCCGGCCGGGCAGCCATCCCGCGCAGCTGACTACGTTGCGCCGCAAGGCGGAACTGGTCGAAGGCCTGGGCGTGGACGTGTTCTGCGTGCTCCCGTTCACTTTGGAGCTCTCCCGCCTCCCGGCGCACGACTTCGTGCACGAGGTGCTGGTGGACAAACTGCACGCGGCCGCGGTGATCGTGGGGGAGAACTTCACCTTCGGCGCCAAGGCGGCCGGTGACGTCAACCTGCTGCGCACGCTGGGAAAGCGGTTTGGTTTCGTGGCCTTCGGCGCGGAACTGCAAGGGCTGCTCGCCCAGGAGCAGACGGAGAACGAGATCACCTTCTCCTCGACCTATGTGCGCTCGTGCATCGACGCCGGTGACGTCATCGCGGCGTCCGAAGCACTCGGCAGGCCGCACCGGCTGGAGGGCATCGTCGTCCGGGGCGATCGCCGGGGCCACGATCTCGGCTACCCGACGGCGAACCTGTCGACGCCGCGGTTCGCCGCGGTGCCCGCCGACGGCGTGTACAGCGCCTGGTTCACCCGTTCGTCGGATCCTGGCCGACGGCTCCAGGCCGCGGTCTCGGTCGGCACCAATCCGACCTTCTCGGGGCGGGAGCGCACCGTCGAGGCCTTCGTCCTCGACATCGACGAGGACTTCTACGGGCAGCACGTCTCGCTCGATTTCGTGGCCAAGCTGCGGGACCAGGTCCGGTTCCCGACGTCGGAGGGCCTGGTGAAGCAGATCGACGACGACGTCGTCCGCACCAGGGAGCTGCTGGGCGGGCAGGGCTGATCGAAGCGGGCCGGGCCGGTGACAATCGACAAACACGCCCGTCACGGTGCGTCCGGTGGCAAGATGTCACGGACGCACATGGCGTTCGATGGGGTTAGGGGAGCGGGCCAGGTGGAGGACCACAAGATCGTCCAGCGGAACATCGCGCTGCAGCGGGAGTGGTACGGGGAGCCGCTCGGCGATCGGGTGCGGAGACTGGTCGTCGCGTTCGACATCTCCCAGGCCTTCCTCGCCGAGGTCCTCGGCATCAGCGCGCCGATGCTCAGCCAGGTGATGAGCGGGCGCCGCGCGAAGATCGGCAACCCGGTCGTGCTCGCCAAGATGATCATGCTGGAACGCAAGGTGCTGGTCCCGGCGGTCGCCGCGGGCGACCGGAAGGCCATGCAGGAGGCGCTGGAGGACGTCCGCGACTCGCGGCCGACCGTGGGCCGCGACAACATTCCGGTCGGTGCCGTCGCCGACGACCAGGGCGTGCTCGCCGCGCTGCGGGACATCGGCGAGGACGAAGACCTGCCCAAAGCCGCGAAGCTGCTCGACGACGACTTCCCGGCACTGGCGGATCTGCTGCGCCGGGCGGCCAAGAACTCCTGACGATGCTGCTCTTCAGCGCTTTGATCCCGCCCGACGACGTCCTCGACGAGGTCGCCGCCGCGCTGGGGACTCCCGCAGACGGCGATTTCCGCTGGTCGTCGCGAGAGAACTGGCACGTCACCCTCGGTTTCTACGGCGAAGACGACCCCGGTGAACGGTCCGCCTGGCTGGCCGGACGGCTGGCGGAGGCGTCCGCGATCGACGTCTCGCTGGAAAAGGCCGCGACATTCCCCGGGGTGCTGTGGTTGAGTGTTCTCGGAACCGGGCTCCACGAGCTTGCCTTGCAAGCCGGCGCGGAGAACGAAGGCAGGCCATACGTGGCCCACCTGACACTGGCCCGCTTCCCCCGCGACCGGCCCGAAGCCGCGAGCGCGTGGGAGGAGCGGCTGGCCGGCTTCACCAGCAGGACTTGGACGGCCACCGAAGCCGTCCTGATGAGCAGTGAACGTGAGCAAGGTGTGTCGCGCTACCGGGTGATCCGGTCGTACGGGCTGCCGCACGCCCGCGCCTGAAGCCGCTGATCACGAGGCTGGTAGCCTTGATGATCGGGTCCGGCTGCAGTCCGTGGCGGCCGTGACCGTCTCACCCGGCGTGAACGATCGTCCGGGCCGCACGGCACAGATTATCTAGGAGCACCACTGTGGCTTTGTCCACCGAAGAGAAGAAGTCGATCCTTGCCGAGTACGGCGTGCACGACTCGGACACCGGATCCCCCGAGGCCCAGGTCGCGCTGCTGACCAAGCGCATCGTCGGCCTCACCGAGCACCTCAAGGCTCACAAGCACGACCACCACTCCCGTCGCGGGCTTCTGCTGCTGGTCGGCCGCCGCCGCCGGCTGCTGAACTACGTGATGAAGGTGGACATCGAGCGATACCGTGCGCTGATCCAGCGTCTCGGCCTCCGCCGATAGCTTGAACCCGAGGGGGAGTGACCACTGCGGTCGCTCCCCCTCGGTCTAAGAACCAAAGCTCTGTCTTTTTGAAGAGCGAGGCGCGAGCGCGCACGAGGAACCGTTCGCCGGTCCTCGGTAGTGGTTCCCGGGCAACGGCCCGGGGGCTTCGATCGAAGACCGGCCTCACTCCTCGAGCGTCCGCAGGCGAAACAGGTCCCAGGGTGGGAGACTCGCGCCGTTACAGAGGATCAAAAGAGGAGATACACCTTATGACCGACTCCACCGGAGTCACCGTGCACGAAACCGAAGCCGTGATCGACAACGGCCGTTTCGGCACCCGCACCGTTCGCTTCGAGACCGGCCGACTGGCCCGTCAGGCCGCCGGTTCCGTCGTCGCGTACCTCGACGAAGAGACCATGCTGCTCTCGGCGACCACCGCGTCGAAGCACCCGAAGGACCACTTCGACTTCTTCCCGCTGACCGTGGACGTCGAGGAGCGGATGTACGCCGCCGGACGCATCCCCGGCTCGTTCTTCCGTCGTGAGGGTCGCCCGTCGACCGACGCGATCCTGACCTGCCGCCTGATCGACCGGCCGCTGCGCCCGTCGTTCACCGACGGTCTCCGCAACGAGATCCAGGTCGTCATCACCGTCCAGAGCCTCAACCCGGACGACCCGTACGACGTGCTCGCGATCAACGCGGCTTCGGCCTCGACCCAGATCGCCGGTCTGCCGTTCTCCGGTCCGGTCGGTGGCGTCCGCGTCGCGCTGATCGAGGGCCAGTGGGTCGCGTTCCCGACCTGGAAGCAGCTGGAAGAGGCCACCTTCAACATGGTGGTCGCCGGCCGGATCGTGGGTGACGACGTCGCGATCATGATGGTCGAGGCCGAGGCCACCGACAAGACGCTCGACCTGATCGCCGACGGCGGCAAGGCGCCGGACGAGATCGCCGTCGCCGAGGGCCTCGAGGCCTCGAAGCCGTTCATCAAGGTGCTGTGCGAGGCCCAGCAGCAGCTGGCCGACGTCGCCGCCAAGCCGACCGGTGAGTTCCCGGTCTTCCTGGCCTTCGAGCAGGACGCCTTCGACGCCGTCGCCGCCATCGCGACCGACGACCTCGCGAACGCGCTGACCATCGCCGGCAAGCAGGACCGCGACCACGCGACCGACCAGGTCAAGGCCGCGGTGCTGGAAAAGATCGGCCTCGGCGAGGGCGAAGCCTTCCAGGGCCGTGACAAGGAGATCGGCGCGGCGTTCAAGGCCCTGTCGAAGAAGATCATGCGCAAGCGCGTCCTCACGGACAAGATCCGCATGGACGGCCGCGGCCTGACCGACATCCGGTCGCTCGCCGCCGAGGTCGCCGTGATCCCGCGGGCGCACGGTTCCGCGCTGTTCGAGCGCGGTGAGACCCAGATCCTGGGCGTCACCACGCTGAACATGCTCCGCTTGGAGCAGCAGATCGACTCGCTCTCCCCGGAGACGCACAAGCGGTACCTGCACCACTACAACTTCCCGCCGTTCTCCACCGGCGAGACCGGCCGCGTCGGTTCCCCGAAGCGGCGCGAGATCGGCCACGGCATGCTCGCCGAGCGCGCCTTGGTCCCGGTCCTGCCGAAGCGTGACGAGTTCCCGTACGCGATCCGCCAGGTCTCCGAGGCGCTGGGCTCCAACGGCTCCACCTCGATGGGCTCGGTCTGTGCCTCGACCATGGGTCTGCTGAACGCGGGTGTCCCGCTGAAGGCGCCGGTCGCCGGTATCGCCATGGGCCTCATCTCCGACGAGGTCGACGGCGAGACCCGCTACGTCGCGCTGACCGACATCCTCGGTGCCGAAGACGCCATGGGCGACATGGACTTCAAGGTCGCCGGCACCAAGGACATCATCACCGCGCTGCAGCTGGACACGAAGCTCGACGGCATCCCGTCGGAGGTCCTCGCGGCCGCGCTGAAGCAGGCGAAGGACGCTCGCCTCACCATCCTGGAGGTCATCGCCGAGGCGATCGACGGCCCGGACGAGATGAGCCCGTTCGCCCCGCGCGTCACCAGCGTGAAGGTCCCGGTGGACAAGATCGGCGAGGTCATCGGCCCGAAGGGCAAGATGATCAACTCGATCACCGAGCAGACCGGTGCCGACATCTCCATCGAGGACGACGGCACGATCTACGTGGGCGCGGCCGACGGCCCGTCGGCGGAGGCGGCGATCGACTTGATCAACGCCATCGCCAACCCGCAGCTGCCCAAGGTCGGCGAGCGCTTCCTCGGCACCGTGGTGAAGACGGCCGCGTTCGGCGCGTTCGTCTCGCTGCTGCCGGGCAAGGACGGCCTGGTGCATATCTCGAAGCTGGGCAACGGCAAGCGGATCGCCAAGGTCGAAGACGTGGTCAACGTGGGCGACAAGCTCCGCGTCGAGATCGCCGACATCGACAACCGCGGCAAGATCAGCCTGATCGTGGTCCAGGAAGAGGACGCCGCAGCGGCTGAGAAGCCCGCCGAGGGCGCCGACGCCGAGGCTCCGAAGGCCGACGCTCAGTAGTCCTGCCTGGTTCGCTGTGAAACGTCAGGAAAGGGTCGTTCAGGACCCAAGGACCAGCTGGTCCTCGACGCCGTCAGCCAGACAGAGGCGCATCGGCTGCGCACGGTTCTCTTGCACCGCAAGGAAGTCGTCACCGAGTCCG
>NZ_JBFBBY010000265.1:0-7579 GCF_040682875.1 Amycolatopsis sp. NPDC051071
TGGGGAAGGTGTGAAGGTCGAGTTTCCTCGGCTCAGCGCGTGAAGGCCCCCTTCCCTCGGCTGAGCCGAGGGAAGGGGGCCTTCACGCGCCGTCGCCTTGGCTGGGATGACGCTGAGGCCACAGGGCTGCTCCAGGTCCGGACACAACTTCTGGGGTCACCCACCCCCGAGTTACCCCCAGGGGTTGTGCACACCGTTAGGCCAAAAACGTGAAATGCTGTGGATAACCCTGGGGATGACTCCACTTCCTGTGGACAACTCCCGGTGAGGCCTCCGGAGTGTGGTATACGCACCGCTGCTCAAAAGAGCGTCAGAAGAGCAGCTCGGCGACCGCGTAGATGACCAGCCCGGCGAGCGCGCCGACCACCGTGCCGTTGATCCGGATGAACTGCAGATCCCGGCCGACCTGGAGCTCGATTTTGCGCGACGTCTCATCGGCGTCCCAGCGTTCCACGGTGTCGGTGATGATCGTGGTGATCTCCTGGGAGTAGTTGGTGACCAGGTAGGCCGCCGCCCCCTCGACCCAGTTGTCCACCTTGGACCGGATGTGGTCGTCGGAGACCAGCCGCTCGCCCAGCGCTTCGAGGCCGGTGCGCACCCGGCGGCGCAGTTCGCTCGATGGGTCCTCGGCGGCGTTGAGCAGCATCTCCTTGGCCGTCGCCCACGCCGAGCCGATCAGCTTCTGCACCTCGTCATGCCCCAGCATTTGGGACTTGACCTGTTCGGCGCGCGCCATCACTTCGGGGTTGGTCTGCAGGTCCGTCGCGAACTCGCCGAGGAACTTGTCCAGCGCGAGCCGCATGGGGTGGTTGACGTCGGTCTTCACCGCCCACGCGAAGGAAAGCACCTCGCCGTAGACCTTGTCCGCGAGCATCCCGTCGACGAACTTCGGCGACCAGCTCGGCGCGCGGTCCGAGACCACGCGCAGCATCGTCGTGTGATTGTCCCGCACCCATTCGTAGCCGCGGTCGCACATCAGGTCGACGAGTTTGTGGTGCGCGCCGTCGGCGAACACGCCTGCCAGGATCTTGCCGAGCGGCGGACCCCACGGCTTGTCCACGATCCGCTTGACCACGGCCTGTTCCATGATCGCCTGGACGTCTTCGTCGCGGAGCACCTTGACCGCCGCACGCACGACGGTGGCCAGCTCGGACGTCACGCGCTCGGCGTTTTCCGGCTGCGAAAGCCAGCCGCCGAGCCGCTTCGAGACCTCGATCCGGCTCAGCTTGTCGCGGATGACGGACTCCGAGAGGAAGTTCGAGCCGACGAAGTCACCGAGACTGTTGCCGAGCGCGTCCTTCTTGTTCGGGATGATCGCGGTATGCGGGATCTTGATCCCGAGCGGATGCCGGAACAGGGCCGTCACCGCGAACCAGTCGGCGAGCGCGCCGACCATCCCGGCTTCGGCGGCGGCGCGGACGTAGCCGACCCATCCCGGCCAGCCGGCGGACTGCGCCCAGCTCGCGAGCAGGAAGAGCACCGTCGCGCCGAGCAGGAACGACAGCGCGACCCTTTTCATCTTCCGCAGGCCGCGCCGCTTCTCCTCCTCGGCGGGAAGTCCACCGGGCGGATCGGCTGGGGTCACCTTGGCGGGCGTCAGTTGCTCCACATGGCCATTGTCCGTGAGGATGGCTGATCGTGCGCGAACCCGTCCTCGTCCCCCGCCTCCAGCCCTTCACGTCGACCATCTTCGCGGAGATGACGGCACTGGCCGTCCGCCACGAAGCCGTCAACCTCGGCCAGGGTTTTCCCGACACCGACGGGCCTGCCGGAATGCTCGACGCCGCCAAGAACGCCCTGTTCGGCGGCGCGAACCAGTATCCGCCGGGGCCCGGGCGGCCGGAGCTGCGCGCGGCGATCGCGCGCCACCGCAGCCGCTACGGCGTCGAATACGACCCAGACACGGAGATCCTCGTCACCGCCGGGGCGACCGAAGCCATCGCGGCGTCGCTGATCGCGCTGACGCAGGCCGGGGACGAGGTCATCGTCATCGAGCCGTACTACGACTCCTACGCGGCCGCCGTCGCCATGGCCGGCGCCGAGCGGCGCGTCGTCGGGCTGGTGGAACGCGACGGCCGGTTCGCACTGGACGTCGATGGCCTGCGCGCCGCGGTGACGCCGAAGACCAGGGCGATCCTGATCAACTCGCCGCACAACCCGACCGGCACGGTGTTCACGCGGGCCGAACTGGAAGCCGTCGCCGCACTGTGCGTGGAACACGATCTGATCGCGATCACCGACGAGGTCTACGAGCACCTGGTGTTCGACGACGCCGAGCACTTCCCGCTCGCGACCTTCCCCGGCATGCGCGAGCGGACCGTGTCGATCTCCAGCGCGGGCAAGACGTTCAACTGCACCGGCTGGAAGATCGGCTGGGTCTGCGCGAGCCCCGAGCTGGTCGCGGCCGTGAAGGCGGCGAAGCAGTTCATCACGTTCGTCTCGGGCGGGCCGCTGCAGCCTGCCGTCGCCCACGCGCTGGACCACGAACTCCCGTGGGCCGAGGAGCTGCGGACGAGCCTGCAGGGCAAACGAGACCGGCTCGCCGCCGGACTCGCGGAAGCGGGTTTCGCCGTGCGGCCGACCGCCGGGACGTACTTCATCTGCGTCGACGTCCGTCCGCTCGGCTTCGAAGACGCCGCGGAACTGGCCTGGGAGCTCCCCGAACGAGTGGGTGTGGCGGCCGTGCCCGTCAAGGTCTTCACCGATCACCCGGAAGAGTGGAAACACCTGCTGCGTTTCGCGTTCTGCAAACGCAACGAAGTCATCGACGAAGCGGTCACCCGATTGCGTAAACTCCGGTACTGAGCCGATGAATTCCCGGCGGGAAAGAGTACTTCGAATTGGTCTGATGAGCGTCAGGCCCAGCCGCCGACTTCCAGCATGCGCTTGAGCCGGTCGAGACACCGCCTTCGCAGCCTGCCCACACTGGCCGGGCTGATCGCCAGTTCACTGGCGATCTCGGCGTAGGTCAGCTCCGGCCGGTGCGCGAGCAACCACATCAGCCGCCGGTGCGGATCCGGCAGCCGGTCGACCGCCGCCCAGAGCGCGCGGTCACGTTCGGCGCGGACGACCACGGCCTCCGGCGTCGGCTCCGCGCCAGGCGGCGGGCGCGGTGTTTCGCGCTTGTTCCTGGTGATCAACCGGAGCGCGCGGCGTCGCGCGGTGGTCGTCAGCCAAGCACGAAGTTTCGCTTCGTCGCGGAGCGCGCCCGGTGCCCGGAGCAGTTCCAGCCACGCCTCCTGACAGACGTCCCTGGCGTCGGCGTCGCTCAGCCGGTAGGCCTTCAGCGCCCGGTACACCGCCGCCGAGACCGCGTTCACGTCCCACATGGCGGACCCTCCTCTCTCGACGGCGCACGTCCGCCGACTCGATCACCGAACGCGATTTCGACGGCACACACCGCAGTGAGGATCCGGAAAAGGTCAGGTCACCGAGGATTTGAGTAGTTCCACCCGTGCCCGGATGGCCGTCGCGCACACACCGAGAGTGATCAACATCGGTACTCCAGGCACCGGAGCCCGTTGCGTCGTTCCGCCTAACGGGCTGGATTCGAGGCGGCAGAACTGAAACACTCCCCTCCGGTGCTTAAACTGGAGCAGCCCCGGGGGAACTGCGACCTGGCCGGAAAAGACCCCAAAGCAAGATCGAACTCACGTGAAGACCGTGGGTTTCAGGCGCGGACGGTGGTGGTTGCTGTGAGTGGTGCGGCAGTCGTGCACCGTCGCGGCCTCAAGCCGTCGAAGACGGGCGCGCGGATTCTTTTCACGGGGGGCCTCGTTCTCACGGGCTGGATTCTCGGCGCCGTCCTGAGCACCCCGGCTTCGGCCGAAGAGCAGACACCCACCACCACCCCGGAGACGTCCGTCGTCCAGCCGCCGAAGGAAACCGGCGCCGGGAAATCGACTACTCCGAAAGAGTCCACTTCGGACTCCGGCGAAGCCGAAGCCACGAAACCCAGTGAGCCCGCCGAGACCAAGACGGCAGAACCCGCTCCCACGCGAAGCGAGGAGCCCGAGGCCGCCGTCGAAGAAAAGGCCGTTTCCAGCGCGAGTTCCGTCGAGAAGACGAACATTTCTCCGGAACCAGCCAAGACGTCCACGAAGAACGCGAAGCCGCAGGCTTCCGACGGACTGCTGGGCGGCCTCATCGGCGGCGTGCTCGACGTCGTCACGAACACGGTCGGCGGAGTACTCGAAACCGTCAACGGCGTGGTCGGCGGAATCGGCGAGAAGGTCATCACGCCGATCCTCACGCCGGGCCTCTGCAACCCCGGCAAGCCCCAGATCCTGCCGGGCGTCGGCGACGTGCTCGACCCGGCCTTCGGTGGCGGCTCGGGTGATTCGGCAGGCGGCTCGGTCAGCATCGCCGTCCCGGCCAAAACCGTCGCACCGAGCCAGCCCGCGCCGAAGGCCACGGACCCACGTCCGTTCGTCCCGGCCGAGGCACCCGCCCCGGCGACGGCCATCCAGAACTACCGCGTCTCGCTGCCCAGGGTCCAGCTCGAAACCCGGACCGCTCCGGCCGCGCCCGCCGAGTCCGACACACACGCGCCACACGCGTCACCGGACGGTGGCGGCTCTGGCGGTGGCGGTGGCGGCTTGCCGAACACCCCGGTGGCCCCGCTCGCACCCACGACGAGCGCCCAGCCCGGGCACGACAACTCCGGCGGCGGCCGCGGGCCGCTCGCCGTGCTCGACTCCGGTATGCCCGCGACGCAGCTGAAGCTCATCGGAGCAGGCTGCGATCACGAAGGCGAGCGCACCGGCCGGGAAGCCGCGCTTCCCGCCACCTCCCCCGACTGACCTGACCGGGTCGCCGGGGAGAACCACGTCCAAACCAAGATCAACTTCGGTTTCCGACGTCTGTTGAATCCCCTGGCACAAGTCGCTTTTTCGCCTGCCCTCGTTCAGGTATCCCCTTGTCTTCCCGAACGGCCGACCGCGCCCGGCCGGTTCGGATCCCGGCCCCGGCGCCGCGCTGCCCCTGCGGCGCCGGGACCAGCACCGGGTGGACTTCGGGGGCTTCTGCTCACCGCGCCGAGCAGGAGCCGGCCAAGCTCGAAGACCACCTGAACCGCGGGCGGTTCCCGGCACGTCGAGGGGCTGTGCCGGGTAACCGCCGCGGTGCCCGTCCCGGGGTTTCGACCTCGGGGCGGGCCGGATAGCCGGTGTGCCGGTCGTGCGGCGCCGATGCCCTCCCTGGAGCATCGGCCGCCCCGCCGGCGCACCGGCTGTTCCGTTTCCAGCCCGCGTTTAGTCCTCTGGTTGCGGTCCTTGCGTGTGCAACTACCGCAACCAGAGGACTGAATGCAGGGGTCCTCAGGTGACTTGGACGGCCACGGGAGAGACCGTGACGGAGGCCGCCGTGACCGAGGCGGCGGCCGTGCCCAGCCGCCGGACGGCCTCGAAGAGCCGGTCCGCAGGCAACGCGAACGGCAGCCGCAGCCAGCGCTCCAAACCGCCGTGGACGCCGAATCGCGATCCCGGCGCCACCTGCACTCCGTGTCCCGCCGCGGCGACGGCCAGCCGCGTGCTCATCGGCTCCGGGAGCCGGCACCACAGCGAAAGCCCGCCCGGCGGCACGGTGAACGTCCATTCCGGGCAGTACCAGGTCAACGCCCCGGTCAGCGCGTCACGCAGGGCCAGCGTCTCCTCGCGCCGGTGCGCCAGCGCGGCCCCGCCGTCGTCGAGCAATTCGGCGAGAACGAGTTGCTCGAACACCGGAGATCCCAGGTCGACGGCGAAACGGGCCGCGACCAGCCTGCCGATGATGTCCTCCGACGCGCGGATCCAGCCGAGCCGCAGGCCCGCCCAATGCGACTTCGACGCCGAACCGATCGTGATGCCGAGATCGCCCGCGAACGCACCCAGCGGCGGCGGTCCGTCGGCCGGATCGCCTTCGAGATCGAGCTCGACCAGGGTCTCGTCGATGATCACCGGGGTCCGCGCACGGCTCAGCGCCGCCGCGAGCCGCTCCCGGCCGACGGCGTCCATGCGCAGGCCGGTCGGGTTCTGGAAGTCCACGACGAGGTACGCGAGCCTCGGCGCCGATTGCCGCAACGCGGCCTCGATCCCGACGACGTCCCAGCCGGTGGCCGGGTCCAGCGGTACGGGGACCGGGATGGCGTGCGCGGCGCCGATGGCTTCGAGCGCGTTCGGATAGGTCGGCTGCTCGACCAGTACGCGGTCGCCGGGCCCCGTCAGCATCCGCAGGGCCTGCACGAACGCGTGATGCGCGCCGTTGGTGATCATGACCTGGTCGGGGTTGGTCGCCCAGCCGCGTTCGGTGTAGCGGCGGGCGATCCGCTCGCGCAGGAGCCGCAGGCCACGCACGTGGTAGCCGTTCTCGCCGAGGTGGTCCACCAGTGCCTTCCTGGCGGCGTCCACGGCCGGGACCAGGCCGGGAATGGCGGGAGGGCAGGCCTGGGCGAGGTCGATGAGGTCCTCACCGGACGGCGCGAACGGCTCGCGCCCCCGTCCGCCTGGTGAGGCGATCCACGAACCGGCCCCGCGACGGCTGGCGACCAGCCCGTCGGCCCGCAGTCTGTCCAGCGCGGCGCCGATCAGCGTGCGGCTGACCTCCAGCGCGTCGGCGAGTTCCCGTTCGGCCGGAAGTTTCGTGCCAAGCGGGAGCCTGCCGTCAAGGACCAGCAGTTCGACCGCCGCCGCGAGATCCACGGCACCGTGTCGAGAACCACTCTGCCGCCAAGTTCCCAGCAAAGTGGCCAATTTTGGCCCCGAAACGCGTCCAGTCAGCGGGATCAGCGGTTCCATAAGACCAATTATTGCGGATTGGTCATGGTCAAGGAAGCCACTTACACCTGATAGTGCAGTCGTGGCACAAACACTCGACCTCAAGCCCGTCGGCATCTCCCACGACACCACCCGGCGCTCGATCCAGCTCGTCGCCGGGCTCGCCCTCTACGGCGGCAGCATGGCCATGCTGACCAGGGCAGGCCTCGGCCTCGATCCGTGGGACGTGCTCCACGAGGGCCTGATGAAGATCACCGGGCTCACGTTCGGCACGATCACGGCGATCGCGTCGGTCGTGGTGCTCCTGCTGTGGATCCCCCTGCGGCAGCGCCCCGGCATCGGCACCGTCGCCAATATCGTGATCATCTCGCTCACCGTCGACTTCGTGCGGATCTACCTGCCGGATCAGCACGTCCTCGGCTGGCAGATCTTCAACCTGGTCGCCGGTGTCGTGCTCAACGGCCTCGCCGCCGCGGTCTACGTCGGCGCGCGGCTCGGCCCCGGTCCTCGCGACGGGCTGATGACCGGTTTCGCGGCCAAGACCGGCAAATCGATCCGCCTCGTCCGCACGCTGATCGAGCTCACCGTCCTGGCCGCCGGCTGGCTGCTCGGCGGCACCGTCGGCCTCGGCACGATCCTCTACGCACTCGCGATCGGACCACTCACACAGGCGTTCCTGCCGCTGGTCGTCTGGCGCGAGCGGCCCACCGGCTGAGGTTGTCGTGAGTGTTTTGGGTCGTTCTAACGACCTAAAACACTCACGAGACCCGACCCGCTCGGTACCGGCGCCCGTTGCTCGCCTGAGGTACAGGAAGGCCCCCTTCCTT
>NZ_JBFBBY010000266.1:0-7392 GCF_040682875.1 Amycolatopsis sp. NPDC051071
GTACAACGCCGCAGGTGACGCGTAAGTGCTTAAAAGCGGGCGCGTTCTAACGACCCAAAACACTCACGAGAAAAGGAGCTAGGCGGCCGCGTACCCCGGGATGTCCTCGACGCGGTGGTAGACGGCGAGCCCGCGGGACAGTGCGATGGCGACGTCCTGGTCGGCGCCGGTGGATTCGCCCGCCAGGCGCAGGACGGCGTCGCAGTGGTGCAGGAGCCGGTCGGCCGTCGGGTACATGACCTCCTTGGCGACCGGGTCGGCGACGGTCTTCCCGCCCGCGCCGCGCAGGACGGGGAGCGCGACCCATTCGCCGATCATCGGCACGTGCCCGGCGCGGAAGATCGGCCAGGCGGCCTCTTCGAGCCGGGCGAGGTTACGGGCCAGGAGTTCGGGGTCGTCGCCGGTACCGGAGCGGAACGGGCCGGCGATGAGGATCATCAGAGGTTTGGTCACGAGCCGGAGCATAATGTGCAACAATCGGCAGGAACAAGGAGGAACGTGCACATGTTGGCTGCGCAACGCCGAGACCTGCTGCTGGAACGCCTGAAGACCGACGGCCGGATCGTGGCCAAGGATCTCGCCGCCGAACTCGGCATATCGGAGGACAGTGTCCGCCGTGACCTGCGAGAACTCGCGGCGGCCGGACTGTGTCAACGGGTCTACGGTGGCGCCTTGCCGCTCTCCCCCGCCACCGCGGACTACGCGACCCGGATGGCGGTCAGCGTCGCCGGCAAGGAAAAGATCGCGAAACGTGCAGCAGCGTTGATCCGGCTGGGGTCGACTGTCATCCTCGACGGCGGCACGACCGCGCTCGCCTTGGCGAAAGCGCTGCCGGTCGATCTGGAGGCGACGATCGTCACACACAGCCCGACAGTCGCGTCCGCGCTCGTCACGCATCCGAAGGTCGAGGTGTTCCTGATCGGCGGACGGCTCTTCAAGCACTCCGCCGTCACGTGCGGCGCGGCCGCGGCGGAGGCCGCCGAAGGGGTCAACGCCGATCTGTTCTTTCTCGGCGTCACCGGTGTGCACCCCGAAACCGGGCTCACCACCGGCGACTCGGACGAGGCCGCGATGAAACGCACGCTCGCCAAACGAGCGGCCGACACTTACGTGCTGGCCAGCTCGGAGAAGATCGGTGCCGCGTCGCCGTTCACCGTGCTCCCCCTGTCCGACGTCGCCGGCGTGATCACCGACGCGGCACCGGACGAACCGACCGTGCGGGAACTGGGGAAGCTCGGCGTGAGCGTGCTGGGGGTCAGCCCTTCTTGGCCAGTCCGCGCAGCTGCTGCCAGCGACGCTTGATCCCCCACACGCCGACAAGGACGATCGCCTCGCCCACGACCGACCCGCTCATCTTCGACTGACCGATCTCGCGCTCGGTGAACGTGATCGGCACCTCGACCACCTCGAACCCGGCGAGCTTCGTCCGGAACGCCAGGTCGATCTGGAAGCAATAACCGCGCGAGGCGATCTCGTCGAGGGCGAGCTTCTCCAGCACCGTGCGGCGGTACGCGCGGAAACCGGCGGTGATGTCCTTGATGTTCATGCCGAGCGCGACCCTGGCGTAGAAGTTCGCCACCCACGACAGCGCCTTGCGCTGGAACGGCCAGTTCACCGTGCTGCCGCCGGGAACGTACCGGGAACCGATGGACAGATCCGCGTCCTCGAGGGCCGCCAGTACCCTGGGAAGGTCTTCCGGCGCGTGCGAGCCGTCGGCGTCCATCTCGACGATGGTCGCGTAGTCACGGGCGAGGCCCCAGCGGAACCCGGCGACGTACGCGGCGCCCAAGCCGGCCTTTTCCGTCCGGTGCATGACCTGGATCCGCTCGTCGGCCTTCGCGAGCTCGTCGGCGATGTCGCCGGTCCCGTCCGGGCTGCCGTCGTCGACGACGAGGGCGTTCACGTCCGGGAGTGCCTTGAGCAGACGTTCCAGGATCGGGCCGATGTTCTCCCGCTCGTTGTACGTCGGGACCACCACCAGCACCGGATCGATTCCCTGGGCCCCCCGTGGCGCCTGCGCCATCCGTCTTTCCTCCGTGTTCCGGCGGGTCAGCCCGCCGCTTCCCTCGTTGCCTTGGCGGCGCTGGCGCGCCGGGTGCGAAAACGGAGCACGAACCCGCCGGTAACCCCGGCGACCGCCAGGGCCAGCAGTCCGTACTCCGTCGTAACACCGAGTAGATCCGACAGCGTAGTCTGCTGCCTCAGCGGGACGCGCCCGACCAGCGAATCTGCGGTGAAAAGGCTGGTAGAGGCCATGATCGAACCGTCGGGCGCGACGATCGCGCTGACTCCGCTGGTGGCGGAGACGATCACGGAGCGACCGTGTTCGACCGCACGCAGCCGCGACATCGCCAGCTGCTGGTAGCTCATCTCACCCGGCCCGTACCAGGCGTTGTTGGTCGGTACGACGAGCAGTTCGGCGCCGTCGGCGACCGATTCGCGGGCCGGGTAGTCGAAGGCGGTCTCGTAGCAGATGAAGACGCCGACCTTGGTGCCCGCGACCGACAGTGCGGCGTTGGCCCCGTCACCCGGTGTCATATTCGCCACGCTGTCGACGAACGGGGTGACGAGTTCCGCGAGCTCGCGGGCCGGGACGTACTCGCCGAACGGGACGAGTTGCTGTTTGGCGTAGCGCTGGCCGGGGCCGGTGGCCGGATCCCAGACGAGCGCGGAGTTCTGCGCGCTCCCGTCCGGGAGCCGGACCAGCGCGCCGATGATCGCCTGGATCCCGTAGTCGCGGACCATCTGGTCGACGCCGGCGTCACCGGTGCGCATGGCCATCGCGGTCTCGGGCCAGATCAGCAGGTCGATCTTGGTGTTGCTTGCCTTGAGCTTCTCGAGCAACCGGGCACTCTCGGCGAGGTGGTTGGACCGTAGTTCGTCACGACGGTTTTCCAGTGCCAGGCCGATGTCGGGGGCGTTGCCCTGGACCGTGGCGATGGCGAGTTCGCCGTCTTGGGCCTCGGTGCCGATCGTCGGCCACACCGCGAGACCCGCCACGACCGGCACCAGCGTCAGTACCGCCGGAGCCAGGAGCGAACGTCGCGTGAAGGACCCCTTCACGCGGAGACAGACGGCGGCGAGGCCGAATCCGGTCAGCACGACGGCGAGGCCGACGAGCGGAGCGCCGCCGATCGACGCCAACGAGACGAAAGCCCCCTCGGGCTGGCTGAACGCCACGCGGCCCCAGGGGAACCCGCCGAAGGGGAACCAGGCGCGAGGCGTCTCCAGCGCGATGATGACCAACGCCGCCCACAACGGCCCGAGCGGCAGGTTCCACACCACGGTCGCGAACGCGCCGCCGAAGCCGAGGTACACCGAGAGTGCCATCGCGAGCCCGAGCCACGGCCACGGCCCGAAACCCGGCCCGAGGAAGTCCAGCAGCCAGGTCAGCAGCGGCAGGAAGAACGCCACCCCGAACACGAACGCGTAGCCGAACGCGCCGCGGAACCGGCGGCCGTGCACCACCAGGGCGAACCCGGTGAACGCCAGCGGCGCGAGCCACCACAGCGGACGCGGCGCGAAACTGAGGTACAGCGTGAAGCCCGACGCCGCGGCGGCGAGGAAACGCGGGAGCCAGGCGCGGGAGAACCGCTTTCGCGGCGCTGCTTCGGGGTCCGGGCTGGTCACGGTCGAAGACACCCTTGAACCTTAGATGACGTCGTGAATGACCTGGCCGTCGCGGACCGTGCGCAGGCAGCGGGGCAGCGGGGCGCCTTCCTCCAGGTTCGGCAGCGGCGGCACGCCCGCCCTCGGATCGGTCGACCAGCGCTGGACCCGGGAGTCCGGCGTCGCCACGACGAGGTTAGTGGTGTCCCAGACCGCGTAGTGCGCGGGAGCGCCCGGGACCAGGCTGCCGGTGACGCCGTCGTTGATCCCGGCGGCGCGGTGCCCGGCGCGGGTGTGGGCGGTGAAGGACGCGCGCGCGGACAGCCCCGAGCCCGGGGTGCGGTGGTAGGTGCCGGCGCGGACGGTGGCCCACGGATCGACCGGCGTGACCGGGGCGTCGGAACCGAAGGCGAGCAGGAGTCCTTCGGCGGCCATGGCGGCGAAGGGGTTGAGCTTCGCGGCCCGCTCGGCGCCGAGGCGGTCGGTGTACATGCCTTGCGTGCCACCCCATTCGGCGTCGAATTGTGGCTGGACCGACGCGACCACGCCCCAGCCCGCGAGCGCCCGTGCCTGTTCGACGTCGATCATCTCGACGTGTTCGAGCCGGTGGTGCCGGGCCGCCAGTGCCCGCTGTCCGACGGTCTTCTCCGCGAGGCGGAATCCTTCGACGACCTCGGCGACGGCGGCGTCGCCGATGACGTGGAATCCGGCCTGCAGTCCCGCTTCCGTGCAGGCGGCGATGTGCTCGCCGATGGCGGGTGCGTCGAGGTAGAGCGTGCCGGAGGTGCCGTGCGCGTCGGTGTACGGCTGGTGCAGGGCGGCTGTGCGGGAGCCGAGGGCGCCGTCGACGAACAGGTCACCCGCCACTCCCCTGGCTCCCAGTGCCCGGGCGGCGTCGACTCCGCCGCGTTCACCCCAGTAGCCGACGACCTCGGGCAGTCCCGGTCCGGCGGCGAGGGTGAGGAGGTCGGTGAGGTCGTCGGCGCCGGAGATATCCGGGCCCGCGCATTCGTGGACGCTGACGACTCCGCGGGCGGCGGCCTCGGCGAGGAACGCGCGCTGGGCCTGGCGCCGCTGCTCCGGCGTGATCGCGTCACGCATCGCGGCGCGGACGCGGTGGTGCGCGTCACGGGTCAGTGGTCCGTCGGCGGACCAGCCCGGCGCGTCGTGCACCCCGGGCGCCAGCGCGACGAGCGCGCTGGAGACGAGCGCGGAATGGACGTCGACGCGGCTCAGGTACACCGGCGTCGTTCCCGCGGCCTCGTCGAGTTCGGCGCGGCTGGGCAGCCGGCCGTCGGTCCAGCGGGACTCGTCCCAGCCGTGCGCGACCAGAACCTGACCGGGCCGGACGGCGTCACGGACGGCGGCCAGGAGTTCACCGGAGCCGCGAATCCCGTGCAGGTTCAGCCCGGTGAGGTGCAAGCCGGTGGCGGTGGCGTGAACGTGCGCGTCGACGAACGCGGGGGCGACGAAGGCGCCGTCGAGGTCGACCACCTCGGCGTCGGGATGCAGTGCCTTGGCCGGGCTGTCCTGTCCCACCCAGACAACGGTGCCGTCCGTGATCGCCATCGCGGTGGCGTCGGGGGCCGACGGGCTGTAGATGCGCCCGCCGAGCAGGAGGGTAGTTCGCGCGTTCGTCACCTTTCCGAGTTTGCAGCGTGCGGGTGATCACGATGTCGTGAGGGGTCGATGAAGTGAGCCGTGGAGCTGACAACTCCGATCGTGCCGTCGTTTGGACCGCTCGAAGGAGGAGTCGGTGTCTGACTGACACGCAACGCCACGGCAGGAATATTTACGTCTCGGGAATGATGTGACAGGATATTTTCACGCGTTTCCGACGACGAGGAGTACAAGTGACTGCGATCCAGCAACCGACCTCGCCGGTGGCCGCCTACGATCAGCCCTACGACTACACCCGAGTCGAGCTGATCGAACCCGACTGGCGCCGCTTCCCCGGCTGGCATGACGTGACCGAGGCAGAGTGGCGCGACGCGCAGTGGCAACGGGTGCACTGCATCCGCAACGCCAAGCAGCTGCGCGCCCTGATGGGCGACCAGCTCGAAGAGCGTTTCTACGAGGACATGCTCGCCGACCAGCGCGAGATGGCCACGATGTCGATGCTGCTGCCGCCGCAGATGATCAACACGATGGCACCCAACGCGGGCACCGACCCGGCGAAGGTGACTGACGCCTGGTACGCGGACCCGATCCGCCGCTACATGCTCCCGGTGCGCAGCGACCGCGACACCGAGTGGCCGAGTCACCCGCACTCCGAGCGGGACTCACTGCACGAGGCCGAGATGTGGGTCGTGGAGGGCCTGACGCACCGTTACCCCACCAAGGTCCTCGCCGAGATGATCTCGACCTGTCCCCAGTACTGCGGGCACTGCACGCGGATGGACCTCGTCGGCAACTCCACCGAGCAGGTCGAGAAGCACAAGCTCTCGCTCAAGCCGGTCGACCGCCAGGACGCGATGATCGAGTACCTGAAGAAGACCCCCGGCGTGCGTGACGTCGTGGTCTCCGGCGGTGATGTGGCCAACGTGCCGTGGCCGCAACTGGAGTCGTTCCTCATGCGGCTGATGGACATCGACACTGTCCGCGACATCCGGCTCGCGACCAAGGCGCTCGCCGCCCTCCCGCAGCACTGGATCCAGCCGAAGGTCGTCGAGGGCCTCGAACGCGTCGCCGTCACCGCACAACGCCGCGGCATCAACCTCGCGATCCACACCCACGTCAACCACGCCCAGTCGGTCACCCCGCTCGTCGCGGAGGCCGCCCGGACCGCACTCGACGTCGGCATTCGCGACGTCCGCAACCAGGGCGTACTCATGAAGGGCGTCAACGCGACGCCCGCGGAATTGCTGGACCTGTGCTTCGCATTGCAAGGTGAAGCGAATATCCTGCCTTATTATTTTTATATGTGCGATATGATCCCCAATGCCGAACATTGGCGGGTTTCCGTACACGAGGCACAGGAATTGCAGCACGCGATCATGGGCTACCTGCCGGGCTACGCCACTCCGCGGATCGTCTGCGACGTCCCGTACGTGGGCAAACGTTGGGTCCATCAGCTCGCCGAATATGACCATGAGCTGGGGATTTCCTACTGGACCAAGAACTACCGCACCGGGATCGAACATGAGGACCCGGAAGCCTTGCAGCGCAAATACCCGTACTACGACCCGATCTCCACGCTGCCCGAAGCCGGTCAGAAGTGGTGGGCCAACCAGCCCCGTTGACTTCTCCTGTACGAAGATGAAAACCGGTGGCCCCAAACGACGTTCGGGGCCACCGGCAACGTCTACCCGTAGGCGAATCGGACAGCATGCGGAGGAAGGTCTCCGATAGCCGAGGCGCTCCCGGAATCCGCGGCTACCCCGCGTCGCCCGTTACGAAGGTATGCCGCATTTCGCCGATGCCGTCGATACTGGTTCGGACGTCGCCGGCGGCGAGGTACCGGGGTGGCGTGCGCCCCATGCCCACACCGGCTGGAGTCCCGGTGAAGATGAGATCACCGGAATGAAGCGTGCACACCGCCGAAATCCGCTCGATCAGGGCACCGACACGGCGGTGCTCCCGGGCGGCAGTAGCGGAACCGCCTTGCGCACGGCGTGATAGGCGGTGAGGCCCGCGTCCACCAGCGCGGCGACATCGGCGGCATCGGTGGCGGGAGCGTCTTAAGTACCTACTGGATTTGGCTGCGGGGGCTGATCGCGGGTCAGGTGCAGTGGTTGCGCGTGAAGGACTCCTTCCCTCGGCTGAGCCGAGGGAAGGGGGCCT
>NZ_JBFBBY010000267.1:0-7189 GCF_040682875.1 Amycolatopsis sp. NPDC051071
GTCGTGAGTGATTTGGGTCGTTAGAACGACCCAGATCACTCACGACCACCCCGACCAGCGCCTCATCCGCCCACCTCGCTCAGCGGAGGATTACACCTCTGGCCTCAGCAGCATCACCAGCTACGAGGATGGCGCGTGAAGGCCCCCTTCCCTCGGCTCAGCCGAGGAAACTCGACCTTCACACCTTCCCCAAGGCGGACAGAAGACGGTCAACCTCGCCGTTGGGCAGGCACCCGCGCCACCGCACCCAGGTACTTCGGCCAGCTCGACAGCTTGTTCATCGTCCATTCCAGCGGCCCGCGCCCGACGAACTTCCGCCACAGCACCGCGGCGGTCAGCGCGACCACCGAGAACTCGACGAAGTGCGGCACGCTGAAGATCGAATCGCCGTCGCTCTCGTCCCACAGCAGCGCGATGGCCACGAAATGCAGCACGTACGCGCTCAGCACCCGCCCGCCCAGGTCCGAAAGCGGCCGCAGCACGCGCTCGAACCTCGGCATCAGCAGCTGGCAGCCGCCGATCACCGCCGCCGCGACCCCGATTGAGATCAGCAGGTCGAACGGTGTGTACGAGGTGCCGGTCGGCAGCAGTTCCCAGGCCCAGCTGGTGGTCGGCGGCGTGCCGTGGATCCAGGTCTGGTGCAGCCGGAAGAACTCCGACGGCGTCATCCCGGCCTGTGCGGCGGCCGGCTCCAGCGAGCGGTAGACCGCCTGCATGCCGCCGAGCGGCCCGGTCGCGACCCACGAGAAGAAGTACCCGCCCACCGCGAGCGCCGAGCCGCCGAAGAACAGGCGGCGGCACACGCTGCGCGAGGTCAGGTCCATGCGGCCGATCGACATACCCGCGAACACGTACGCCATCAGCGTCAGCGCGGGGAACGTCCCGGTCAGCACCAGCACGGTCGCGGCCCTCAGCAGGCCTGTCGACGTGACGTCGTCCGCGGTCAGGTCCGGTGCGAAGAACAGCAGGTCGCGGGGCAGCAGCCGCACCCTGACCAGATGGGACAGCAGCGGCGCGACCACGGCGGTGACGACCGTCGCGATCGCCAGCGCCTTCGCGCTCGCGCGCAGCCACGGGATGACGATCAGGAAACAGGCCCCGTAATAGGCCAGGATCACCATGTAGCCGGTTTCGAGGCTGGTCAGCCATAGCCCCAGCGCCACCAGCAGTGGCGCGCGCGTCGCGAGCTTGAGCGCGACGCGTGTGCGGTCACGGCCCTGTTTGGGGTGGCGCCCGCCGGACATCAGCGCGATCGAGACACCCGCCAGCACCGCGAACAACGCCGCGGAGTGGCCTTCAAACGGTTTGAACAGCACCCCGGCGCCGCCTTTGGCGGGATCGGGGCCGACATGCACCGCGTACATGCCGAGTACGGCCAGGCCGCGGGCGACGTCGATACCGGTCAGCCGCCCCGCGGCCCGTTTGCCTTGTCCGGGAACAGTGCGCGCGCTGTCGACCAGCGCGCGGTCCATCACAGTGACGCCGTCCACCTCATTTCTCGGCTAGCCCCCTGCCGTCCCCGCCTTAGCGTGACGATCAAATCTGAGAGCCAGCTGAGACACAGCGGTGACGCCACTGTGACATCGGACTATTACCCGATCGGGTTAGTTAGCCACCAACGGCGAAGCCGACCTTGCGGACATCCGACGGCGCGATCTCGACGTAGGCGATCCGGTCGGTGGGCACGATGTACTTGCGGCCCTTTTCGTCGTCGATGCGGAAGATCCCGTCACCGGTCGTCAAGGCGCTCGCCACCAACTGCTCGACCTCGTCGGGCGACTGGATGCTCGACACCACGAGCTCTCGCGGTGTGTCCTTGATGCCGATCTTGACCTCCACGTGGGACCTCCGCTTGAAAGTTTCGAAATCACTGGTCCGCCAAGGCTAGCCGAAGTGAACTCAGCCGAGCCCCAGCACCTGCATGCGCTTGGTGTGTCCTTGCTGCAACCGGCGGAACAGCGCGGCGATTCCCGAAAGATCGCCCGAACCTTCGACGATCAGTTCGGCCAGCCCGTCCCGCTCGGCGACGACGTACTGGGCCTGCGTCAGCGCCTCGCCAAGGAGACGGCGGCCCCACAGCGCGAGCTTGTCCCGTGCCTTGGGGTCGGCCACGATCCCGGCCGCGACCTCGCGCTCGGCGAACGCCGAATGCCCGGTGTCGGCGAGCACGGTGAGCACCAGGTCCTTGGTCTCGGGGTCGAGCCAGCTGGCCATCTCGCGATAGAGGTCCGCGGCGAGCCCGTCACCGACGTAGGCCTTCACGAGCGACTCGAGCCACGAGCGCGGCGCCGTGGAGGCATGCCAGGCGTTGATGTGCCCGACGAACGGCCGCATCGCGTCTTCGATCGCGACGCCGTGCCCCGCGAGGTGCTTGGTGAGCAGGTCGTAGTGCCCGATCTCGGCGGCCGCCATGGAGGCCAGCGCGGCCCGGCCGGACAACGTCGGCGCGGTGCGCGAGTCCTCGGCCAGGCGATCGAAAGCGGACAATTCCCCATAGGCGAGTACGCCGAGCAAATCGACTACGCCCTCGCTGATCTGCTTTGCCTCCGTCACGGCGACGAGAGTATCGCCGAACACACTCCCCAGGTGGTGAAGAGACCGATCCCACCTCCCCTGCGCGGCGGGGACTATCCTAAAACCGCAGACCAGGTACACTGGCGACCGGATACGACGGATCTTCCGTCCCGGATCGGGGCGCTGCTGCGGCTGAAGGACAGCCGGTGTGGCCCTGATCAGCACAAGAATGATGTGCGTGCACGCCATCCTGCGGCATTCCCACGAAGGGCCGCTTCAGCGCCAGTAGCGCGGAGCCGAGCGAATCCTCGTGGTCGAGTGTCGATCGGTGACCAGGGCAGTGCGCGCTGGTCACGAGAGAGGCGAGCACCCTGACCACGAACGAATCCACAACCGAACAGAACACCACCGGCGTCCCGGAGGCAGTCGCGCTGGAGCACAGCGAGACAGGCCCGGCGGCACTCGACGTGTCGCATCCGCTCCAGGCGGGCGCACCGGTGGAACCCGAATCCCCCTCCTTCGCGTCCTTCGGCGTCAAGCCGGAGATCGTGAAGGCGCTGAGCGAGGCCGGGATCGAGCGCACCTTCGCCATCCAGGCCTTGACCCTGCCGCTGGCCATGGCCGGCGACGACCTCATCGGACAGGCCCGTACCGGTATGGGCAAGACGCTGGGCTTCGGCGTCCCGCTGCTGCACCGGGTCGAGGTTCCCGGCGACGGCACCCCGCAGGTGCTGGTCGTCGTGCCGACCCGTGAGCTGTGCGTCCAGGTCGCGAGCGACCTCAAGGGTGCGGGCAAGCACCTCGGCATCCGCACGCTGGCCATTTACGGTGGCCGCCCGTACGAGCCGCAGATCGCGGCGCTGCGCAGCGGCGTCGACGTCGTCATCGGCACGCCCGGCCGCCTGCTGGACCTGGCCGAGCAGAAGCACCTGGTGCTGGGCAAGGTCCGCGGTCTGGTGCTGGACGAGGCCGACGAGATGCTCGACCTTGGCTTCCTGCCCGACATCGAGCGCATCCTGCGGATGGTCCCGGACAAGCGGCAGACAATGCTGTTCTCGGCGACCATGCCGGGCCCGATCATCACGCTGGCCCGCACGTTCCTCACCCAGCCGACGCATATCCGCGCCGAGGAGAACGACGCCGGCGCGATCCACGAGCGCACCACGCAGTTCGTCTACCGCGCGCACTCGATGGACAAGCCCGAGCTGATCGCCCGTGCGCTGCAGGCCGAGGGCCGCGGCCTCACGATGGTTTTCACCCGCACCAAGCGCACCGCGCAGAAGGTCGCCGACGAGCTCGTCGAGCGTGGGTTCGCCGCGGCCGCCGTACACGGTGACCTCGGCCAGGGCGCTCGCGAGCAGGCACTGCGTGCGTTCCGCGCCGGCAAGGTCGACGTGCTGGTCGCCACCGACGTCGCCGCCCGCGGTATCGACATCGACGACGTCACGCACGTGATCAACTACCAGACGCCGGAGGACGAAAAGAACTACGTCCACCGCATCGGCCGCACCGGCCGCGCGGGCCGCACCGGTGTCGCGATCACCCTCGTCGACTGGGACGAGGAACCGCGCTGGAAGCTGATCTCCGACACCCTCGGGCTCGACATGCCCGAGCCGGCGGAAACGTACTCGTCGTCGAAGCACCTGTTCAGTGACCTCGGCATCCCCGAGGGCACCGTCGGGCGCCTCCCGCTGTCGAAGCGGACCCGCGCCGGTCTTTCGGCCGAGGTCGAGGAAGACCTTGGCGGCAAGCGCCGTGGCCGCGGCCAGGGCTCGGGCGCTGGTACAGGCCCGAAGGAAGAAGAGGCTCCCCGCAAGCGCAACCGCACGCCGCGCAAGCGGACCCGCGGCGGCGCCGACTCGGCGGCCAAGATCGAGGCCGCGGACGCCGCTGCTTCCGCCTCCGCGGACAGCACCGACAGTGCCGAGGGTCAGGGCGAGGGCGCTTCCGAAGGCCGCACTCGTGCTCGCCGCCGCAGCCGTGGCGCCGCGAAGCCGAGCCCTGAGGTCAGCGGTCCGGCGGTGGAGAAGGAAGCGGGCGACGGCGCCGAGCGTCCGGCCCGCCGACGCCGCCGTCGCCGTCCCTCGGCGACTTCTGATACACCTTCGTCGGCAGACTGAGCACCTTCAGATCGCAGACATGGGGAGCTAGGGGCACGTGAGCGAACCTTGGGACGCCGCGCCGGGCAACGATCCGGCGCGGCCCGTGCCCGCTGAACCCGAACAGAAGCCGAACGGCAGCGAGCCGGAGACCGCCGAGGCCTCGGCCACGATCGGCACCGAAGACGTCCTGGACGCCGAACCCGCTCCGCCGGTGGCCGCCGAGCCGCCGCCGGGCGGGAAACGCGCCCGGCGTTCGCCGTGGAACCGCGGCCGGGATCGCGTGGCCGTCGCGGTGATCATGGTGGTCGTCGCGGTCACCGCGGTGGTCATCGGCGTGAACAGCGACAACGCCGCGACGGTCGCACAGGTCGCCGCGACCCTGCCGCCCGGCCTCCCGCCTGCCCCGGCGGAGGTCCCCGGCTCGCTGACCGAACTGTGGCAGGCACCCAGTTCGTCGACGCCGGTGCCGATCGGGGAAGCCAACAACGTCGTCACCGCCGACAAACGCGAGGTGCTGGGGCGGGACCCGTACACCGGGACCGTCCGGTGGCGCTACTCGCGCGATCTCGAACTGTGCACCGTCGCGCTCACCGGGATCAAGGTGGACGCGGTGTACCGCAAGGACACCGGCTGCAGCGAGGTCACTCAGCTCGACACGGGCACCGGACGCCGCACCGCGCAGCGCAACGGTGACGCCGAACTCGGCACCCGGCTGGTCGTCGACGGCTCACACGTGACCACAACCGGCAAGAAACTGCTCAACACGTGGCGTGACGACCTGGTCAAGAGCATGGAGTACGGCGAGGTGCCGGTCATCGTCCAGCCGAACAAGCAACCGCGGAAAGGCTGCGCGTACGGCACGGTGGCGGCCGCGTCGGGCAAGATCGGCGTCATCGAACGCTGCCCCGGCGACCCGGCCGACCGTTTCACCGTCTACAAGGCGACCAACGACGAGGCCGACGAGCCGAAAGTCGACTACAGCACCGTGCTCGCCGGGAAGAACGCGAAACTCGTCGCGATGTCCGGCGACTTCGCGCTGATCGTGCTGCCGGAACAGAAACTGCTGGTCATCTACGGCGGTGACGGTCTGCAGAAGTCGGCGTACCCGCTTGACGTCCCGGACGCGGACATCACGCAGGACCCCGTAGGCGGCGTCATGACGACCGCGTGGACCGCGCAGGGCATGTACTGGTTCACCGGTTCGAAGACGATGGCGTTCTCGCGGGACGACCTCACGCCGCGCTGGACGCTGAAGAACTCCGTCGGCCCCGGGGTGACCTTCGGGGAGCAGCTGGTCGTGCCGATCCAGGGCGGACTCGCCGTCCTGGACGAACTGACCGGCACCACGATCCGCACCGTCGGCGTGGACCGGCACGGTTACACCGGCCCGGTCCAGCTCTCTTCGGTCGGGCCCGTGCTGCTTGAGCAACGCGGCACCACGCTGGCCGCCCTCAAGTGACCACCAGGCGATAGCAAAGGTCCCTTGCTCTCTTTTCGCAGGTCAGACGGCCTGAGGAGAGCAAAGGTCCCTTGCTCCCCCGCTGTCATCGCGTCGTCGAGGTAGTGGCACGCGGTCGGCCGAGCTCTTTCCAGCACCATTTACCGCCCTCACCGGCGAGCGTGCCGGCGGCGGTGCGGGTTCGCCCTTTGATGCTCAGCGTGACGGCCACCGTGTACTTGGTTTCGGAGACCTTCGTGAACTCGCTGAGGCTGGCGTTCGACACGTCGCCGACCTGATCAATGGCCTGGTCGATGTCCTTCTCCGCGTTCCCGCACTTGAGCGCCGTCAACGCGGTCTTGTCGTGGGCGTTGATGCCGTCGACGATCGCCTGCGCGGTCGCTTCAGGGCCGGCCGCTTTGTCGGCCTTGTCGTCGCCGAGGAAGAACCCGGGAGCGACGAACCCGGTGATACCCAGCGTGACCAGCACCACGACAGCGGCGGCGACGCCCACCAGCAGACCGGTCTTGCCGTTCTTCGGTGGCGCGGGCGGCCCGCCGAAGCCCTGTCCGTACTGCTGCTGGTTCTGACCGTATTGCTGTTGGCCGTAGCCGGGGTGCTGCTGCTGGGGATACTGCTGCTGGGGGTACGCGCCGCTCTGGTCGTAACCGCCCTGCTGGTACTGCTGCCCGGGGTGTTGCTGTTCTGGGTACTGCTGCCCTGGGTACTGCTGTTCCGGGTGTTGCTGCCCTGGGTACTGCTGTTCTGGGTGTTGCTGCCCGGGATACTGCTGCCCTGGGTACTGCTGTCCGCCGTGGCCGTCGCCGGGCTGTCCTGGCTGGGGTGGGTAGGTCATCAACGGTGTCCTTCGTTCTTCGCCATGCGGCAGCGTGTTCGTCTACGACGTGTCCAGTGAGCCACAGTTTCGCCGCCACCGGTCCGCTTTTCCGCGCAGTGGCACTTTCCTGCCGTGCTCAGCCTTCCGCGGCGATCACCAAGACGCATAACGCCGGCACGAAGTACATGAAGGCCCCCTTCCTTGCGCCTAGCGCAGGGCCCCGGCAAAGTCGGTGTGGGCCTGGATGAGGGCAGGCACGGTCTCTGGTTGATCATGTGGTGTGTCTAGGACCCCATG
>NZ_JBFBBY010000268.1:0-6888 GCF_040682875.1 Amycolatopsis sp. NPDC051071
ACTCATGACGTCCAGTGTCATCACACACCGTGCCCTTCCCGCCGAGCTCACGCCCGGCGCGTCGGGCCAGAAACACCGTTACTGGGACAGTCCCTGTGCGAAGGGGGACTTGCCCAGCGTGACGTGCGGCGAAATCGTGTGTCACGCGCCCCGGGCGTGCTCAGGCCCCGCCCCCCTGTGCTCAGAGCCGGATCTCGCGTGCTTGAAGACCGAACTCGCGTGCTTGGAGGCGGAACATGCGTGCTTGAAGATCGATCTCGCGTGCTTGGAGGCGTAACTCGCGTGCTTGGAGGCGGAACACGCCCGGGTGGGTGAGTGCGTTAGTTGATCTCGAACGGATCCCCGTAGACCTTCCACTTGAGCGGCGTGTGCAGGTCCAGGTTGCCCGCGTTGAGCCACACCAGCTGGGCGGTGTCGATCCGCGAGGTGTCGGCGTGCGCCTCTTCCTGCTTCATGATCACGCGTCACGCGTCGGGGAACGCCTTGAGGTAGGTCGTCTCGTTGCCGCCCTGGGACGGCGGTTTGGCCTTGCCGATCGCGGTGGAGCGAAGGCCGCCGAAGCTGTCCGAGCTGGTGCCCGGGCCGTGCATCACGATGGCGTCGTAGATGAATTGCCCCAGCGCACCCAAACCGTCCGATTTCGCCTGGTTCACCGACGGGTCGAAATAGACGCGATCGCGTTCGCCGTTCTGTGCGGCCTGGAAGTCCGAGCGCCCAGCGGCCTGCCGCCACGCGTTTTCGAAACCACTGCCGAGGCCTTCGTGCGAATCGCTGCCGTTGACCTCGCGCAGTGCCGGGAGGTATTCCGCGAGTGGGTTTCCGGGGACCGAATTCGTGTACCGGTCAACGAGATCGAGCATATCGCCGGTGCCGGAACAGAACCCGATGATGCCGGCGGTGTACCAGCGGCCGTCCTCGATGTAGGAGTACTGCGCTTTCCAGCTAGGGGAAGATTTCCGGCAAGAGGGTCGGGCGGTTGAAGATTTTTGCGCGGTAAGGCCGATCCCGGCGGTGTGAGGTGATGCCGCGCGATGGTGCCCTGGCACCGGCACCTGACTGTTCGCGACCAGGGTCACCCCGTTGGCTGTCGATCCGGATCGGTTTCCCTGCGGTAGCTGGGAACCGTGGTCAGCGCCGGTCGCCGGTGTAGACGACGGCGGCGCCCACCGCGTCGATCCCCGAGATCAGTTCGGCCAGCGCCCTCGGGAGGTCACGGTGGGTGGCCTCGGCCCAGGCCCGCAGCCCGGCGCGGTCGAGTTCGGGCTCGCAGAGGTCGTCGAGGCCGACGGTCCAGGCCAGCAGGGCCAGGCAGATCGAATGCGGTTCCGGCCGTTCGGTGCCGAGCACGGCGGCCCGTGCCTTGCTGCGCGCGGCGGTGGACAGCAGCAGATCCCGCGGCGGGTACCGGTGATTTTTCCGCATGAGCACCCGGTCGGTCTCTCGGTTGATCACCCCCGCGGTGAGCAGATTGTCCGCGACTGTTTCACCGACGTCCTGTCGGAGGTGGGTGACCCATTCCCGGGCGGTGTGCCACTCTCGCTCGGCGAGGATTTCCGAGAACACCCGGTCCAGAACGGGATGCCCGATCCGGCGTCGCGAAAGCGGCCGGATTCGCTTGCGTTCCACGGTGATCCGCTCGGCGAGAAGGAGATCACAGAGCGCGGAACCGGCCATTCCGATGCCGAGTCCCGTGCGGCGCAGCGCGGGTTTTCCGGTGAACTCGTCGTGGGCGAGGAAGAACAGGGAATCGACCAACGTCAGCCGACGCATGAATGGCACGCCCTCCGGCGTTGAAGTGCGGGACGGCCAAACTAGCGGTAGGCGGCGGACCACTGCGACCCGAGGTCCGTTTTTAGCCTGAACGGACGTATCTCGCCGGGTTCCCCGGCCCTAGGGTGGGATGGCTTCTCAAGATCAAGATCAAGAACGCGAACCGACCGGGTTCACTTCGATATCGACGTCCGGGGGGACGGGTTCATGGGTACGCACAGGCCGCGGCGCGGTCTCGGCCATCGGCGGCTCGGAGCCGCCCAGATCGTCTTCTTCGTGGTGGCGGCGGCGGGTCCGCTGTTCGCCATCGCGGGCGGGGTCCCGACGAACTACGCGGTCACCGGCAGTGTCGGTGTGCCGTTGTCGTTCCTCCTGCTCGCCCCGATCCTCGGCTTGTTCGCGGTCGGGTACGCCGCGATGAGCCGCTACATCACCAACGCGGGCGCCTTCTACCCGTATGTCGCCAACGGGGTCGGCAAATCCTCCGGCGCCGGGATCGCGTTCGTCACGCTGATCTCCTACAACGCCATCCAGATCAGCATCTACGGCCTGTTCGGCTGGTCGGTGTCGACCTGGCTGGGCACGCTCACCGGGTCGCCGCCGCCGTGGTGGTTGTGCTCCTTGGTGATGGTGGCGATCGTCGGCATCCTCGGCGTGCTGAGGGTCGATCTCAACGCCAAGGTGCTCGGGGTGGCGTTGTGCCTCGAAGTCGCCGTCCTCACGATCGTCGACATCGCGTTGTTCACGAACCCCGCCGGTGGCAGCGTTTCCTGGGTGCCGCTGGAACCGGCGAGCCTGTTCACCACCGGTGTCGGCGCGGTCTTCGCGTTCTCCGCCGCGGCGTTCATCGGCTTCGAAGGCGCCGCGACCTACGGCGAGGAGACCCGCGAACCCAGCCGCACGGTCGGCCGGGCGACGTTCGCCGCGATCGGCCTCACCGCCATCCTCTACGTCGTGTCCTCCCTCGCGCTGGCCGTCGGGACCGGACCCGACGTCATCGTGACCACCGCGGCCGCCCAAGGGCCGGACCTGCTGTTCACGCTGGCGGGCGACCATCTCGGCCACACGTTCGCCGACATCGCCTACACGCTCTTCGTGACCGGCCAGTGCGCGGCGTTGCTGAGCTTCCACAACGCCGTCGCGCGGTATTTCTTCGCGCTGGGCAGGGAAGGGCTGCTGCCGCGCTCGCTGGCCAAGACCAGTAAACGCACCGGGGCACCGGTGGGTGGTTCGCTCACGCAGACCGCGCTCGCGCTGGTCGTGGTGGCCGCGTTCGCGATCGCGGGCCGCGACCCGGTCACGGAACTGTTCGTCTGGCTCGGTGCGACGGCGTCGACGGGGGTCGTGGTGATCATGATCGCCGTCTCGCTTTCGGTGATCGGCTTTTTCAAACGGCGCCGCCACGCCGAAAACGCCTGGCGCCGCTGGATCGCGCCGAGTCTGGCGATGCTCGCGCTTTCGGCCGTCCTCGCGTTGATCCTGCTCAACTTCGACCTGCTGCTCGGCCCGGCGGGCACGTTCCTGTTGCGCTGGGGCCTTCCCGGCCTCATCGTCCTCGCGGCCTTGGTGGGTTTCCTGCGCGCGGAAGTGCTGCGGACCCGGGACCCCGAGACCTACGCCGGGATCGGAGGCCCGCTCGAAGACGGCGAGGACGAACGCGAACCCGCCGTCGTGAGGCAGGACCGATGATCATCCGTGCCGCTGAACCGTCCGAAATAGACACTGTGGTCGAGGTACTGGCCGAGGCCTTCCATGACGACCCCGTCAGCGTGTGGGCCTTCCCCAGCGCCGAGCGCCGCGCCGTGGCACTGCCGATCTTCTACCGGGCGATCGTGCGCGGGGCCTTGGCGATGGGCGGCCACATCGACGTCACCGGCGATCTCTCGGCGGCGATCGTCTGGACTCCCAGTGGTGAGGAAGGCGAACCGGACGGCGGCGCCTTCGCCGGGCTCACCGGCGTGGAACTCGGGCGGCTCGGCGCGTTGTTCGCGCTGATGACCGAGTGCGCACCCGGCGGCGAGTACCACCACGCGCAGTTCATCGGTGTCCGCGAGAGCGCTCAGCGGCGGGGGATCGGCGCGAGGCTGCTGCGGTACGGGCTCGCTCGCAACGGCACCGTGCCCGCGTACCTCGAGGCCAGCAGTGCGGAGAGCGCGAAACTGTACCGGCGACTGGGTTTTCGCGATCATGGTGCGGCGTTCGCCGCCGAGGGCGGGCCCCCGATGCGGCCCATGTGGCGTGACCCGTGACGGATCCCTCGTCGATTTGTCTATAAAGGACTGGTAAAGTATCGGTCAGATGACGACGAACCGTGCCTCCGCCCCACGGCACCGTTCCGTCTTCTTTCTCCTGATCTTGCTCGTCTTCGCCTTCGTCACGCCCACCGTCGCCCACGGGTACGGAGGCCCTGGAAGCAATGGAGTGGCGGAGGACGACCGGGTCGCCGTCTTCGCGACCCATCCGCTGCCCGCCTTCCACGGCGGCCAAGCCGTCCCCTTCGCCGACGTCCCCGCCGAGACGGCGACCGTCGACCTTCCCGACGCCGGACTCGCCCCCGAACAGGGCGAACCCGTCGCCGCCAGCCGTGCGGTGCCCCAGGCCTCCGCACGAGCGCCTCCGCGCTGATACCGGTCCCCTTTCCGTATCCGCCACCATCGGAGGTCTCCATGAGTTCCGGTCATGCCCTGCTGGCCGTAGGCGGGGCGTTCCTCGCCGCCGGGGTGATCGCCAGAGCGGGCGCCCGCATCGGGCTGCCCACCATTCCGCTGTTCATGCTGGCCGGTTTCGTCTTCGGCCCCAACACCCCTGGACTGTCCCTTGTGGACGATCCGAGTGAGCTCGGCGTACTCGCCGGCCTCGGCCTCGTCTTCCTCCTGTTCTACCTCGGCCTCGAGTTCTCCCTCGACGACCTGGCCAAGGGTGGCCGCAAACTCGTCTGGTCCGGGCTGATCTACCTCTTCCTCAACATCGGCGGCGGGCTCGCCTTCGGCTTCCTGCTGGGCTGGGGCACCAGGGAAGCGCTGGTCATCGCCGGTGCCATCGGGATCTCGTCGTCGGCGATCGTCACCAAACTCCTGCTCGAAGCCCGCCGGATGAACAATCCCGAGTCCCGGCTGATCATGGGCATCATCGTGATCGAGGACTTGTTCCTGGCGCTGTACCTGGCGTTGCTGCAACCGGTGCTCTCCGGTGCCGGGACCTTCGGCTCGGCCGCGGCCGATTTCGGCAAGGCCTTCGCGTTTCTGATCGTGATGGCCGCGCTCGCCCGCTGGGGTGGCCGAGTGGTGTCGAAGCTGTTCGGCTCGGCCGACGACGAACTCCTGACCGTCTGCTTCGTCGGTGTCGCCGTCCTGGGTGCCGCCGTCGCCGAAGAGGTCGGGGTGTCCGACGCCATCGGCGCGTTCATGGTCGGCATGATGCTCGGCGGTTCGAAGGTCGCGCCGCGGATCCACAAGCTGGTGCTCCCGCTGCGGGACGCGTTCGGGGCGCTGTTCTTCTTCATCTTCGGGCTCAGCATCGACCCGAACGCGGTCGGCTCGGTGGTCGTGCCGGTGCTGATCGCGGTCGCGCTGACCATCGCGGCGAACCTCGGCGCGGGCGCGCTGGCCGCGCGGTTGCACGGATTCGGCAGGCAGGCCGGGGTGAACATCGGGCTGACGGTGCTCACCCGAGGCGAGTTCTCACTGGTGCTCGCCGCGATGGCGACCTCGGCCGGGCTGGACTCGCGGGTCGCGCCGTTCGTCGCGGGCTATGTCCTGCTGCTCGCCGTGATCGGCCCGGTCGCGGTCATCCGGTCGGAGAAACTCACCTGGTTGCTACCGGCGAGTATCGTCCGGGAGGATCCGACCAGCCGAGGCCGCGAAGAGCCGGCCCGGGCGACGTGACGAGGAGGCCCGGGTGACCGAGCGGTTCGGCGGCTACCAGAACGAGATTTACCTGCACGGGCTCGGCGGGACCTTCCCGCCGTGCTCCACCGACGCCACGAAGCTGGAGGAATCGGCGCGGGAGATCCTGGAGCCGGGGCCGTTCTGGTACATCGCGGGCGCGGCGGGCTCCGGCGCCACCGCACGCGCCAACCGGGAGGCCTTCGACCGCTGGCGCCTGGTGCCCAGGATGCTCACCGGCGCCACCGAGCGCGATCTGTCGACGACCGTTCTGGGGACCCGGCTGCCGGCGCCGGTCCTGCTGGCGCCGGTCGGCGTCCAGTCGATCGTGCACGAGGGTGCCGAACCGGCGGCCGCCCGCGCGGCGGCGTCGGTCGGCCTGCCCTACCTCATGTCGACGGCGTCCTCGACGAGCATCGAGGACGTCGCCGAGGCCAGTGGCGAGGGCTCGCGGTGGTTCCAGCTGTACTGGCCGACCGACAACGACGTCTGCGCGAGCATCCTGGCGCGGGCGAAGGCCGCGGGCTTCACCACGCTCGTCGTCACACTCGACACCTGGACCCTCGCCTGGCGCCCGAACGACCTCGACCACGCGTACCTGCCGTTCATCAAGGGTGAGGGACTCGGTGTCCCGCTGAGCGACCCGGTGTTCCGCGGCCTACTGGACAAGACACCGGAAGAGGACCCGCCGACCGCGATCCTGCGCTGGATCTCGATGATCACCGGAACCGACAGCACCTGGGACCGGCTGCCGTTCCTGCGTGAGCACTGGGACGGGCCGATCGTGCTCAAGGGCATCCAGCACCCCGACGACGCGCGCCGAGCCGTCGAGGCCGGGATGGACGGGATCGTCGTGTCCAACCATGGCGGGCGCCAGGTCGACGGGGCCGTCGCCTCGCTCGACATGCTCCCGGAAGTCGTCTGCGCGGTCGGTGACCGGATCGAGGTCCTGTTCGACTCCGGGATCCGCACCGGCGCCGACATCGCCAAGGCACTCGCGCTCGGGGCGAAGGCCGTGCTGGTGGGGCGGCCGTGGGTGTACGGGCTCGCGCACGCGGGGGAGGACGGCGTCCGGCATGTGCTGCGGAGCCTGCTCGCCGACCTCGACCTGACCATGGGCCTGTCCGGGCACCGCACGCTCGCCGATCTCACCCCCGCCTCCCTTACCCGCTCCTGACCCGCGCGTTTCGTCCTCTGGTTGCGGTAGTTCGTATCGCCAACTACCGCAACCAGA
>NZ_JBFBBY010000269.1:0-6732 GCF_040682875.1 Amycolatopsis sp. NPDC051071
CTTGCGCCTTGCGCAAGGAAGGGGGCCTTCATGTACTGGGGAAGGTGTGAAGGTCGAGTTCCCTCGGCTGAGCCGAGGGAAGGGGGCCTTCACGCGCTGTCGCCGTGGCTGTGGGTGGCTGGGGCAAGTGGGTCGGCTGTGCTGGTGGGCGGCGGCTGGGGCTGGGGCTGCTGTGGCTGGTGGGGCTGCTGTGCTGGTGGGCGGCTGGGGCAGAGGGTGCGGGGCCGTAGGCAACTGGCGCACTGTTGGCTAACCCGCATTACCACTCACGTGGCTAACCCGCACTACCACTCACGTGGCTAACCCGCACTACCACTCACGACCCGGCACCCGGCCTCTCGAAGGTGTGGCGAAGGGCACTTCGCAACCTTCAACGTTGCGAAAGTGCCCTTCGCAACACCCGACGGCAGCACACCCGGCGGCAGAGCAACACCCGGCCGCACAGCGGCAGCGCAACACCGCACAGGCTCAGGCCGACTGGCCCGGCATCGCGATCGCGACCGGCTTCGCGCCGAACTCCGCCCGCCATGCCGTTCCCCGCCGTGCCGACCCGATCAGCGCGTTCAGGGCCGTCCCGCGCAACGCGGCGTCATCGGTCCGGTCGATCACGCCGAGCCAGGCCGCGGTGACGTCCGATTCGGCCGTCGCCACGAGTTCCATCGCCGAGTTCGCCTCGGTCACCGGTTTCGGCGGGACGTAGGCGGCTTCCGGGCCCGGGGGGGTCTGGCCCGCGGCGGAAAGCATCCGTTCGCAGACGTCCCGCCGCTTGACGTGTTCGCCCGCGCCGCGGGCGACCGCGCTCGTGAAGGCGGCCGGGAGATAGGCGCTGACGAGTCCGTACACCCAGATCGCCGCGTGTTCGGCGGCGAGGGCCTGCTGCACGGCCTCCGTCCCCTCCTGGTTCAACTGGGCACCGGCGGGCACTTCGACGGCTCCGGCGTCGTCACCGCGGCCGAGTTTGTCCGAACTCTGCTGCAGTGCCGCGCAGCCCGCCGCGATCGAGGCGACCAGCCCGGCCCGGTAGCGCGGCAGTGAAGGCACCAGTTGTTCAGCCTGTTTCCTGGCCAGCGCGAGTTGTTCTTTGAGCCCGTCCACGGACGACGCCGGGGTCTCCGCCGGTCCGGACTGGGCGGGCTTCGGCCGGTTGAGCCGGTCCACCTCGGTTTTGAGTGCCGCCGCGTGCGCGGCCCGCGTGGCGGCGACCGCTTCGGCTTCCGCCCCGGTCAGCGCCTTCGCGCCGGCCGCGTCGGTGTCCGCCGCGCGCAACAGCGGGGCCAGCGGGTCGGGGCTTTCGTCGTACCCGGGGCCGCAGGCCGCCGCCAGCGGCACGGCCAGCGCGGCAAGCGCCCCCACACGCAGGAAAGTACGACGGCTCGGCAAGGTGGGCTCGGTCGGTCTTCCGGTCACGCCGCCCCATCCTGCCAGTACCCCTTGCGGGGCCGCCGCTCGCGCGTCACGCGGGGGTCACCAGATAAGCTGGTCCACTACCGAACCCGGATCCACGCCGCCGGGTCGTCCACAGCCGAACAGGAGCGCTCCACCGTGCCCAACGACCTCGCCAGCAGGCTGGAGCCCATCGTGGCCGAAGCCGTCAAGGCCGCGGGTTTCGACCTCGATTCCTTCGAGGTCCAGCAAGCAGGCCGCCGTCAGCTGGTCAAGGTCGTCGTCGACGGGGACGACGGCGTCGGGCTGGACGAGGTGGCGAGCGTCAGCCGCGCCGTCTCCGCCGTGCTCGACGAGAACGAGCACGTGCTGGCCAGCGCGTACACCCTCGAAGTGACCTCACCGGGCCTGGACCGGCCGCTGTCCGTGCGAAGGCACTGGCGGCGCGCGAAGTTCCGCCTGGTCAAGGTCACCCCAGCCGAGGGCGCCGCCTTCATCGGCCGCGTCGGGTACGCGGGGGAGAAATCCGCGCGCGTGCTCGTCGACGGCGAGATCCGGGACGTCGATTACGCCTCGGTGACCAAGGCGGTCATCGAGATCGAGTTCAAGCAACCACCTGCCGAGGACCTGAAACTGTTGGAAACCGATGCGTCGGCCCTGAACGCCGCCACCACTGAGCCGAAGGAGGAGCCGAAGTGAACGTCGACATCGCCGCGCTGCGCGCGATCGAACGGGACAAGGACATCCCCTTCGAGACGGTGATCGAAGCGATCGAGACCGCGCTGCTCACCGCGTACAAGCACACCGAAGGTCACCAGGCGCACGCCCGGATCGACATCGACCACAAGAGCGGGCTGGTGCGCGTCCTCGCGCACACCCTCACCCCGGACGGCCAGACCGACGAGGAATGGGACGACACCCCCGAGGGCTTCGGGCGGATCGCCGCGACCACCGCGCGGCAGGTCATCCTGCAACGCCTGCGCGACGCCGAGCACGAGAAGAGCTTCGGCGAGTTCTCCGCGAAGGAGAACGAGATCGTCGCAGGCGTGGTGCAACGTGACGCCCGCGCCAACGCCCGCGGCATGGTCATCGTCCAGGTCGGCGACATCGAAGGCGTCCTGCCCGCGATCGAGCAGGTACCTGGCGAGTCCTACGAACACGGCAGCCGGCTCAAGGCCTTCGTCGTCACCGTCTCGCGCGGTAACCGCGGCCCGCAGATCACGCTGTCGCGTTCGCATCCGAACCTGGTCAAGAAGCTGTTCGCCCTCGAGGTCCCCGAAATCGCCGACGGCACGGTCGAAATCGCCGCCATCGCGCGCGAGCCGGGACACCGGACCAAGATCGCGGTCCGCTCGACGGTGCCCGGCGTCAACGCCAAGGGTGCCTGCATCGGCCCGGTCGGCGCGCGGGTGCGCAACGTGATGAGCGAACTCGCGGGCGAGAAGATCGACATCATCGACTTCTCGGAGGACCCGGCCAAGTTCGTCGGGAATGCCTTGTCGCCCGCGAAGGTTATCTCCGTCAAGGTCGTCGACGAGCGCGCCAAGACCGCTCGCGTCGTCGTCCCGGACTTCCAGCTTTCGCTCGCGATCGGCAAGGAAGGGCAGAACGCCCGCCTCGCCGCACGCCTCACCACCTGGCGGATCGACATCCGCAGCGACGCCGCCCCTGAGCAGGGTGACGAAGCACACGCCGTGCCGCCGCGGCCCGCCGCGGCGACCGGTTCGGCTGAGTGAAGGTCGAAGCGCTAGACTTACGAGTGGTTCAGAGCCCGCGGCCGGGAACCGACCTCCAGCATGACCGGGAATCTCCGGTTCGTACCTGTGTGGGTTGCCGTCGGCGGGCCTTGATCGGCGAGTTGCTGCGAGTGGTCGCGGCGGATGGACGGCTGATCGTCGATGAACGTCGGCGGTTGCCGGGCCGGGGTGCTTGGCTGCACCCCGTGCCGGACTGTCTGGCCAAGGCCGAGCGGCGCAGGGCGTTCCCCCGGGCACTTCGTGTTCCAGGGTCGCTCGACGCCCAGGGTGTCCACGAACGCCTTGAGCGACTCACCGAAGGCTGAAAGGCGCCGGGACACCCCCGGTGCCGGATGGAATCAGGAAGCAGGTCGACCCGTCATGAGTCAGCCGTGAAGCTGAATCAATGAACGCGCGACAATAGGACGAGGTCTGCGGGTCTGCCGCCGGCCTCCCCAGATGAGGAGAGCTGTGCCAGGCAAGGCCCGAGTACATGAGCTCGCGAAAGAGCTCGGCATCACCAGCAAGGAAGTTCTCGCCAAGTTGAAGGAACAGGGCGAGTTCGTGAAGTCCGCGTCGTCGACCGTCGAGGCCCCGGTGGCCCGCCGTCTGCGTGACGCGTACCCGTCCAAGGACGGCAAGAGCAAGAAGCCGATCCCGAACCCCGGCCCGCGTCCTTCGCCCGCTCCTCCCGCGAAGCCCGCTACCCCGGCTCCGGCCGCGCAGCAGGCTCAGCCCGCGCCCGCGGCGAAGACCGAGGCACCGGCCGCCCCCGCGGCGTCCGCTCCGGCCGAGCCGGCACCGGCGGCGCAGGCTCAGCAGCCGTCCCGCCCCTCCACCCCGGGTGTCCGCCCGGGTCCGCGCCCCGGCCCCCGGCCGCCGGCGCCGAAGGAAGAGGTCGCTCCGGCGGCGAAGGCCGCCCCGGTGGCCGAACCCCAGCAGGCCCAGCAGGCCGAGCCCGCCAAGGACGTCCCGGCGGCTCCGGCCACCCCGGCCACCCCGGCCACCCCGCAGTCGTCCTCGACGCCGTCGCAGGGTTCCGTCGTGCCGCCGAAGCCGCAGGGCCCCAAGCCCGGCGGCCCGAAGCCCGGCCCGCGCACCCCGCGGGTCGGCAACAACCCGTTCGGTGTGGGTTCCGGTTCCCCGGCCCAGCGTCCGTCCGGTCCTCGTCCCGGTGGCGGCCAGCAGGGCGGCGACAACCGTCCCCCGCGTCCGGGTGGCGGTCAGGGTGGCGACAACCGTCCTCCGCGTCCCGGTGGCGGCGCTCCCGGTGGTAACCGGCCGACCCCGGGCAACATGCCCCCGCGTCCGAACCCCGGCATGATGCCGGGCCGTCCGGCCCGTCCGGCCGCCGGTCCCGGTGGCGCCCGTGGTGGTCCCGGTGGCGGTGCCCGTGGTGGTCCCGGCGGCGGCGCTCGTGGTGGCCCCGGTGGCGGCGGCGGAGGTTTCCGCGGCGGTCCCGGTGGTGCCGGCGGCGGTGGCGGTTTCCGTCCCGGTGGCGGCGGTGGCGGAGGTTTCCGTCCCGGTGGCGGTGGCCCTGGTGGCGGCGGCGGTGCCCCGGCCGGTGGCGGCGGTTTCCGTGGCGGCGGTGGCCGTGGTGGCCCCGGTGGCCGCGGTGGTACCGCTGGTGCCTTCGGTCGTCCCGGTGGTCCCGCTCGCAAGGGCCGGAAGTCCAAGCGCCAGAAGCGCATGGAGTACATGGACAACATGCAGGCGCCCAGCGTCGGTGGCGTTCGCCTGCCCAAGGGCAGCGGCGAAACGATCCGCCTGCCGCGTGGCGCTTCGCTGACCGACTTCGCCGAGAAGATCGACGCCAACCCGGCTTCGCTGGTGCAGGTGCTCTTCCACCTCGGTGAGATGGTCACGGCGACGCAGTCCGTGTCGGACGACATCCTCGAGCTGCTCGGCGGCGAGATGAACTACGTCGTCCAGGTCGTCAGCCCGGAGGAAGAAGACCGCGAGCTGCTCGGCACCTTCGACATCACCTATGGCGAAGACGCCGGTGAAGAAGAAGACCTGCAGGTCCGGCCGCCGGTCGTGACGATCATGGGTCACGTCGACCACGGTAAGACCCGGCTGCTCGACACGATCCGCAAGACGAAGGTGCGCGAGGGCGAAGCCGGTGGCATCACCCAGCACATCGGCGCCTACCAGATCGAGACCGAGCTCGAGGGCATCCCGCGTCTCGTGACGTTCATCGACACCCCGGGTCACGAGGCGTTCACCGCCATGCGTGCTCGTGGTGCGAACGCCACGGACATCGCGGTCATCGTGGTCGCGGCCGACGACGGCGTCATGCCGCAGACGGTCGAGGCGATCAACCACGCGCAGGCCGCCAAGGCCCCGATCGTGGTCGCGATCAACAAGATCGACAAGGAGGGCGCGAACCCGGACAAGATCCGGCAGCAGCTCACCGAGTACAACCTCGTGGCCGAGGAGTACGGCGGCGACACGATGTTCGTCGAGATCTCGGCGCGGGAGAACATCAACATCGATGGTCTCCTCGAGGCGATCCTGCTGACCGCGGATGCCGCACTCGACCTGCGTGCCAACCCGGACATGGAGGCACAGGGCGTCGCGATCGAGGCGCATCTGGACCGCGGTCGCGGTCCGGTCGCCACGGTGCTGGTCCAGCGCGGAACGCTGCGCGTCGGTGACTCCGTCGTCGCCGGTGACGCGTACGGCCGCGTGCGGAAGATGGTCGACGAGCACAACGTCAACGTCACCGAAGCGACCCCGTCGCGTCCGGTCCAGGTCATCGGGTTCACCTCGGTGCCCGGCGCCGGTGACACGTTCCTCGTCGTCGACGAGGACAGGGTCGCCCGGCAGATCGCCGAGCGGCGTTCGGCCCGTACCCGCAACGCGCTCAACGCGTCGCGTCGTAAGCGGGTCAGCCTCGAAGACCTCGATGAGGCCTTGAAGGAGACGAGCACCCTTAACCTGATCATCAAGGGTGACAACTCCGGTACGGTCGAGGCCCTCGAAGCCTCGCTGATGCAGCTGGATGTCGGCGAAGAAGAGGTCGAGCTCAACGTGGTCCACCGCGGTGTCGGTGGCGTCACGGAGTCCGACATCGACCTGGCGACCGCGTCCAACGCGATCGTCCTTGGCTTCAACGTGCGGGCACAGGGCAAGGCGACCGAGCGGGCCACCCGCGAGGGCGTCGACGTCCGGTACTACACGGTCATCTACCAGGCGATCGACGAGATCGAAGCCGCGCTCAAGGGCATGCTCAAGCCGATCTTCGAAGAGGTCGAGCTTGGCAAGGCCGAGATCCGCGGGATCTTCAAGTCGTCGAAGGTCGGTACGATCGCCGGTTGCATGGTCATCTCGGGTGAGATCCGGCGTAACGCCAGGGCCCGTCTCCTCCGTGACGGCAACGTCATCGTCGAGAATCTGCCGATCAACTCGCTGAAGCGCGAAAAGGATGACGTCACCGAGGTCCGCGAGGGCTTCGAGTGTGGTCTCACCTTGGGTAGCTACAGCGATTTGAAGCTCGGCGACGTCATCGAGACGTACGAGCAGCGCGAAAAGCCGCGTGCGTAAGTGACACGGCGGCGGCCGCCCCCCCCCACCGCCGGGGGGCCCCCGCGAACAAAAAAAAACACCCAAC
>NZ_JBFBBY010000270.1:0-6710 GCF_040682875.1 Amycolatopsis sp. NPDC051071
TCTCACCGAGGCCGGTGGCGTCGGCGGAGGCGTCAAAGGTGGTCATAGAGAGGCTCACTTAGGGAGTTGGGGTCGTGAGTGATTTGGGTCGTTAGAACGACCCAAATCACTCACGAGAGGTCACTGGCAGGCTTCGCAGTCGGGGTCGTCGATCCGGCAGGCCGCGCCTTCGGTGGCGACGAAGTCGATGTCCGACACCTGGGGGATCTCCTTCGACTCCGGCTTGGCTGCCGGTGCCGGTGCCGGGGCGGTCACCGGCAGGGCCGGAACAGCGGCGGCAGGCGACGGCGAGACCGCGGCGGAACGCGACGGGGCAGGGGAAGCGGCGGGAGCCGGAGCCGGGGCGGCGGGCTTGGCGGCGGCGGGTTTGGCGGGGGCCGGGGTGGCCGAGACCGCGTTCAGCTTGCCGTCGGTACCGCGCAGGGTGCTCTTCTCCACGTGCGTCGCGGACCGCGCCCGCAGGTAGTACGTGGTCTTGAGGCCCTTGTGCCAGGCGTAGCGGTACAGCTCGTCGAGCTTGCGGCCGCTGGGCGACGCGATGTACAGGTTCAGCGACTGCGCCTGGTCGATCCACTTCTGGCGACGCGAACCGGCGTCCACCAGCCACCGCGACTCGATCTCGAACGCGGTCGCGTAGAGGGCCTTCAGGTCGTCCGGCACGCGGTCGATCTGGCCGAGGCTGCCGTCGAAGTACTTCAGATCCGACACCATGACCTCGTCCCACAGCCCGCGCTCCTTGAGCGAGCGGACCAGGTGCGGGTTCACCACGGTGAAGTCGCCGGACATGTTCGACTTGACGAACAGGTTCTGGAACAGCGGCTCGATCGACTGCCCGACACCGCAGATGTTGGAGATCGTCGCGGTCGGCGCGATCGCCATCACGTTGGAGTTGCGCATCCCCACCGTTTTCACCCGATCCCGCAGCGGCGCCCAGTCCAAAGTGGACGAGGTGTCGACGTCGAGCGCGTCGCCCTGCCGCGCGTCGATCAGCAGCTGCAGTGAGTCGATCGGCAGAATTCCCTTGCTCCACAAGGAACCCTCGAACGTCTGGTACTGGCCGCGCTCCTCGGCGAGATCGGTCGACGCCGAAATCGCGTAGTAGCTGATGTGCTCCATGCTGGTGTCCGCGAACTGGACGGCCTCGTCCGAGGACAGCGGCACGCCGATCTCGAACAGCGCGTCCTGGAAGCCCATCAGGCCAAGCCCGATCGGGCGGTGACGCAGGTTGGAGCGGCGCGCCTCCGGGATCGTGTAGAAGTTGATGTCGATCACGTTGTCGAGCATGCGGACAGCGGTGCGCACGGTCTTCTCGAGGCGCTGGGTGTCCAGGCCGTCGGGGGTGACGTGCTTGAGCAGGTTCACCGAGCCGAGGTTGCAGACCGCGACCTCGTCGGTGGTGGTGTTCAGGGTGATCTCGGTGCACAGGTTGGACGAGTGCACGACACCCACGTGCTGCTGCGGCGAACGCAGGTTGCACGGGTCCTTGAAGGTGATCCACGGGTGACCGGTCTCGAACAGCATGGTCAGCATGCGGCGCCACAGGTCGACCGCGCGGATCTTGCGGAACACCTTCAGCTCGCCACGCTCGGCGGCGGCCTCGTACTCGCGGTAGCGCTCGGCGAACGCGGTGCCGTAGAGGTCGTGCAGATCCGGGGTCTCGTTCGGCGAGAACAGCGTCCACTGCGCGTCGGCCTCGACCCGGCGGAGGAACTCGTCCGGCACCCAGTTCGCGGTGTTCATGTCGTGCGTACGACGACGGTCGTCACCGGTGTTCTTGCGCAGGTCGAGGAATTCCTCGATGTCCACGTGCCAGGTCTCGAGGTACGCGCACGCCGCGCCCTTGCGCTTGCCGCCCTGGTTCACCGCGACGGCGGTGTCGTTGGCGATCTTGAGGAACGGCACGACACCCTGCGACTGGCCGTTGGTGCCCTTGATGTGCGCGCCGAGGCCGCGGACCGGGGTCCAGTCGTTGCCGAGGCCGCCCGAGTACTTCGCCAGCAGCGCGTTGTTCTTGTACGCCTGGAAGATCGAGTCCAGGTCGTCGTCGACGGTGGTCAGGAAGCAGGACGACAGCTGCGGGCGTGTGGTTCCCGAGTTGAACAGCGTCGGGGTGGACGCCATGAAGTGGAACGACGAGAGCAGCTCGTAAAACTCGATCGCGCGGGCCTCACGGTTGTCCTCGCGGATCGCGAGACCCATCGCGACGCGCATGAAGAACGCCTGCGGCAGCTCGAACCGGACGCCGTTGTGGTGCTGGAAGTACCGGTCGTACAGGGTCTGCAGGCCGAGGAAGCCGAAGTCGAGGTCACGCTCGGCGTGGATGGCCGCGGTGATCTTGTCCAGATCGAAGGTCTGCAGCTCGGGATTGACCAGCTCCAGCTCGATGGCGCGCTTCAGGTAGTCCCGGAAGTACTGCGGGTACCGGGCGGTCATCTCGTCCTGGCTGGCCAGCTGCGGCACACCCGCGAGGTAGCTGAGCGCCTCGCCGCGGAGCTTGTCCGCGAGCAGCCGGGCGCTGACGTAGGAGTAGTTCGGCTCCTGCTCGACGAGCACCCGCGCGGCCATGATCTGGGCGAGGGCGAGCTCGTCGGCGCTGATGCCGTCGTAGAGGTTGCGCTTGGCCTCGGCCAGTACCGGCTCGGCCGAGACGTCATCGAGGCCGGAGACGGCCTCGCCGACCACATGCGAGACACGGGCCCAGTCGAGCGGGCGGAGCGTGCCGTCGGCGCCCTTGACGCTGATGGCGACGTCGGACGAAGCCGGCTTCTCGGACTCGCGGGCCTTCGCGCGCTCGTCGCGGTAGAGGACGTACGCGCGGGCGACCTTGTGGTGCTCGCCGCGCATCAGCGCGAGTTCGACGATGTCCTGGATCTGCTCGATGTGCAGCGCGGTCTCGGGACCGGCGTGGCGGAGCAGGGTGGCCTCGATCTGCTCGGTCAGTTCCTGGACCAGGTGGTGGATCCGCGACGAAGCGGCCGCGTCACCGCCCTCGACGGCGAGGAAGGCCTTGGTCACGGCGACCGAGATCTTGTTCGCGTCGAAGGGGGACACGCTGCCGTCCCGCCGGATGACTCGCACGGTCGCGGGCGTGGTGTCCGAGGACGAAGGTGGCCGCTGACCGGTTTCCACTGACATGCGTGTCTCCAATGGGCGCGTTGAAGCACCACAAGGCCTCACGAGGCCGTGCGCTGCAGGTTCACAAAGCTGTCCGGCAACCGCTCCCGAGCGGTCTCCCCGTCGCTGGGCGGTGCCGGTTCTCAGAGACTACATGTAGGGGTCGGAGGCTGCACGTGCCCCAATGGGTGGCGTGTCGCGGGCTCACCCTGGCGGGTTAGGCGATCACGCTCAGCGGCTGGTCAGCCGCCGAAAACGATCTTGAAGTCACGCAGGTGGGCGCTCAGAACCGGCCGCTGACCGGCCAGGAAGCCGAGTGGCCCGTTCTCGTTGAGCTTCCAGTCGGCGGCCGCCGGATGCGGGCGCGCCACCGCCAGGACGGGACTCTTTTTGAGACGGCCGTCCAGGTTTTGGACGACGTCGAAGGCGGCGGGCAGCTTCACCGGGAGGCTCGGGCGAGCGGTGAACGCGGCCGTCGCGATCCAGTCCTCGTGGGTGGCCGCCGAGGCGGTGAAGGTCCGTCCGTGGGTGAAGTCGAGCGCGGCGAGGTCCTTGGGGATGCCCCACAACGCGCGCCCGCCCGCGAGCGAAACCTCGCTGTCGACCCAGATGTCGGTGATGGAGCTGGAGAGACGCTTGCCGCGGACGGCGACCGTCGCCAGTAATTCGTGATACTGGAGCTGTCCGGGCTCCTGGTAGTCGATCCAGGCGCCGAAGACCTGGGCGCGCCCGCCCATGACGGCGGGCTCGACGCCTTCGGGCAGCTCGGGCAGTTCATTAACCGGGACCCGCCATACCGACAGGTACGCCTGGCCCGCCAGATGCCACGGCTCCGGGGGATAGCCGGTCACGTGTTCCGCCACGGCAGGTACGCGGGCTGGTCGGTGTCGACGCGCATGGAGAACTCCGGTGGTCGTTTCTGCAGGAAGGACATGACCCCTTCGACGGCGTCGGGACTGGTGCCAAGGCCGCCGATCAGCCGCGAGTCCAGTTCGTGCACGGGGAACGGCGATGCGGCGCTCGCCATCCGGTACAGCAGCTGGCGGGTCACCGCGACCGAGACCGGAGACGTCGTCTTGGCGATCTCCTCGGCCAGTTCGCGTGCCTTGCCGAGCACTTCTCCGGGCTCGTGAACACTGTGGACCAGTCCGGCGTTCTTCGCCTCTTCGGCGCCGAAGACGCGGCCGCTGATCATCCAGTCGAGTGCCGTGCCCATCCCGACGAGCCGGGGGAGGAACCACGCGGACGCGCCTTCGGGGTAAATCCCGCGGCGGACGAACACGAAGCCGAAGCGTGAATCGGTGGACGCCAGCCGGTAGTCACACGACAGCGTGATCGTGACGCCGCCGCCGACGGCCGCGCCCCGCAGTGCCGCGATCACCGGCTTGTTCATCGTGAAGATCCGCTTCGAGCAGCGTCCCGCCGGCTCCTGCCACGCCGCGTCGGGCCCGGACTCCGGATCGAAGTCGAAACCACCCTGTGAGAGGTCGGCGCCCACCGAGAAGTCCTTGCCGTTGCCGGTGAGGATCACCACCCGGACGTCCTCGTCGCGGTCGGCCCGGTCCATCGCGTCGCCGAGTTCGTCGGCCATGCGGATGGTGTAGCCGTTGCGGGCTTCTGGCCGGTTGAGCGTGACCGTCGCGATGCGATCGGCGACCTCGTAAGTGATTTCGGCGTACGCGCTCATGACGTGAACGTAAGACTATGTTGACAAGGTGTCAATAAGAGGTCACTCGACGTCGTCCAGGTGATCCGCGTAGTACTCGATCGCCCGCCGGTACCGCTGGACTCCTGCGTCGGCGCTGGTCTCCGCGAGGACCTTCAGCAGGGTTCCCGCCGCGTCGCGTGCTTCGCCGACGTTGTAGAGCACCATCGCGAGGAACGTCCTCAGCGCCGTGTCGTCAGGGAATTCGCCGAGGCCGCGGCGCAAGGTTCGGAGCGAGTCGTCGTACTTGCCGAGTACGCGGTACGTGCTGCCGAGCCCGACGAACACGCCATGCCTGTCCTCTGTGGACAGTCCATCGGCCCCCAGTGCTCGCTCGTAGTACGGGGCGGCCTCGGCCTCGAAGCCGAGGGAATCGTGCGCCCACGCTGTCTGGTAGGCGATCACGGCGTCCCGCGGGTTCCGCTCGGCCAGTTCGATCAGGCGCAGCCGGGCCTCGTCGGTGCCCTGCTCCCGGAGCCGGATCGCTTCCTGTGTCTCGCTCACGCCGCTGCTCCGTCGAAGGGGGGATAGGTCTCGCCGCCGATGCGCTCGGCCACGACGATGTAGTCGGCGAGCGCGTCACGCGAACGGGCGAGCTTGGCCAGCTGCTCGTCCAGCCGTCCGAGGCGTTCCCGCATCGCAGCGAGCAACTCGGGGCAGCCGATCAGCTCCGGCTCCTCGCCGATCGCGCAGGGCAGCAGGTACGCGATGTCCTCGGACGACAGGCCGGCGCCGAGCAGATGGCGGATCTGCTTCACCCGCAGCACGGCTTCCTCGTCGTACTCGCGGTAGCCGTTCGTGCCGCGGTCCGCTTCCAGGAGGCCTTGTGCCTCGTAGTAGCGCAACTGATGGGCGTTGACGCCCGTCCGGTGACTCAGTTCCCCGATCAGCATCGAATCCTCACTTGACCTTCATACCGGTATCAACGTTGACGATGTTGCCATGACTGACAAAGCGAATACTCCGATAGCGGTCGTCGGCCTCGGGCTGATGGGCCAGGCGCTCGCCCGCGCGTTCCTGAAGGCGGGGCATCCGACGACCGTGTGGAACCGGACGGCCGCCAAGGCGGAACGGCTGGTGGCCGAGGGCGCTCACCTGGCGCCGACGATCGGCGACGCGCTCGCGGCCGGTGGCCTGACCGTCGTCTGCCTCACCGACTACCCGGCCGTGCGTGAACTGCTCGGGGAGGCTGGGCTGGAGGGCACGACGCTGGTCAACCTGACGTCGGGCGACTCCGGCCAGGCCAGGGAAACCGCCGCGTGGGCCGAAAAGCGGGGTGCTCGCTACCTGGACGGCGCGATCATGGCGATCCCGTCGTCGATCGGGACCGAGGAGGCGGTGATCCTGCTCAGCGGTCCTGAGCCGGACTTCGATCTCGGCGCGCTCGGAACGGTCTCGTATCTCGGCGAAGACCCCGGGCTGGCGTCGCTGTACGACGTCGCCGGCCTGGCCATGATGTGGAGCGTCCTGAACGCGTGGCTTCAGGGCACCGCGATGCTCCGGACCGCCGGTGTCGACGCCGCGACGTACGCCCCCTTCGCGCAGCAGATCGCCGTCGGCGTCGCCAGCTGGTTGCCCGGGTACGCCGGGCAAATCGACAAGGGGTCCTTCCCGGCCGAGGTGTCGGCCCTGGAGACCGACGCGCGGGCGATGGCGCATCTGGTCGAGGAGAGTGAGTCGCTGGGGGTGAACGCCGAACTTCCCCAGCTGATCAAGGCGATGGCCGATCGCGCGATTGCCGCAGGTCACGGCGGTGCGCAGTATCCCGTGCTGATCGGGGAATTCGAGCGGCCGGGGGAGTAGGAGCCTTGGGGGCTCGTGAGTGGTCTGGGTCGCCCTGAAGTACATGAAGGCCCCCTTCCTTGCGCCTAGCGCAAGGAAGGGGGCCTTC
>NZ_JBFBBY010000271.1:0-6641 GCF_040682875.1 Amycolatopsis sp. NPDC051071
CTGCCCGGGGGAGCGCTTTTCGCGGGATAATGGTTTTCCGTTGGGGTCTGGGGGCTCACCCCGCCGGATCGCGTTTAGCCCGCTAAACGCGCTCCGGCGCCAGAGGGCGTCAGTGGGTATCAGAGGGTGGAGGCGACGAGCAGTCCGGCCAGGACCAGCTCGACCCAGAAGTACAACCAGCTCGGATAGAACCGCTCGGGCCGCTCCGCGAACCGGGCGACCAGCCGCCCGAAGGCCATCCCGGCGAGCGCGACGGCGACCGCGATCACGGCACCCTGCCGGATCCCGCCGACGTCGAACGCCGCGAAACCGAGCAGCACGGCGATCGCCACCCCGAAGCCGCCGTAGACCGCGCGCACCTCGGTCCGCGCGGTCGCGGAGTCCAGCACGATGCCGAACGGCCGGATCAGCCGCCGCGGCGCGACGAGCCCGAGCAGCCCCATCCCGAGGAGAACACGGCCACCAGGCCGATGAGTACCGGCGCCAGCTAGACGAGACGACGGTCGGACGCCCACCGCGAAAGCTCGTACCGGTTCGAAAGCTGCGTCTTCCGCAGAACGCTCGACACATGCGTCTCGACGGTCTTCACCGAGATGAACAGCTCGGACGCGATCTCCTTGTACGCGTACCCGCGCGCGAGAAGCCGCAGCACGTCACGCTCCCGCGGCGTCAGCAGGTCGAGGTCCGGGTCACTGATCGGCGCGGAGCCCGGCCGGTCGGCGAACGCGTCGAGTACGAACCCGGCCAGCCGCGGCGAGAACACCGCGTCGCCGTCGGAGACCCGCACAACCGCGCGTACGAGCTCCTTCGACGAGATCGTCTTCGTGACGTAGCCACGCGCACCGGCGCGAATCACGGCGATCACGTCCTCGGCGGCGTCGGAGACCGACAGCGCCAGGAAGACGACGTCCGGCAGCTCCGGGCGGATCCGGCGCAGCACCTCGGCGCCGCCACCGTCCGGCATGTGCACGTCGAGCAACACGACCTGCGGTTTGGTCCGCGCGATCCCCGCGACCGCCTCGGCAACCGAGCCCGCCTCGCCGACCACGCGCACGTCGTCGGTGATCGAGTCCAGTTCGGTGCGCACGCCTGCCCGGAAGAGCGCGTGGTCGTCGACGAGGAAGACCTTGACCGGCTCCCGCGTCTGCTGGTTCTCCGTCACGATGCTCCCTCGCTCGCCCTGTCCCGTGAGCATAGCGACCTCATGCCGCGCCCTTCCCCGCCTTGACCGGCATCTCCAGCTGAACCTCGGTTCCTTCACCCGGTGCGGTACGCAGCTTGAGCTTCCCGCCGTGCCGTTCCATCCGGCCGCGGATCGAATCCGCGAGCCCGTGCCGGTCGGCGGGCACGACGTCGGGGTCGAATCCCTTGCCCCGGTCGCGCACGAACACCGTCACCGCGGTCGGTTCCACCTCGGCATACACGCTGACCTCGTCGACGCCCGCGTGTTTGGCGGCGTTCACGATCGCCTCGCGAGCCGCCTGTACCAGCGCGGTCAGCGGCTCGTTCAGCGCCGCCTCCCCCACGACGACCTGCTGCACCGAAATCGCGAACGCGTCCTCGACCTCGCCGCACGCGGCCACGAGCGCCTCGGACAGCTGCCCGCTGATGGCCTCTTCCTCGGTCTTCTTGTTCTTGCCGTAGCCCGACGGCCCGTAGAGCCAGCCGCGCAGCTCACGTTCCTGGCCGCGCGCGAGCCGGGCGACCTCACGCGGTGATTCCGACTGCTTCTGGATCAGCGCGAGGGTCTGCAGCACCGAGTCGTGCAAGTGAGCGGCGATCTCGGCGCGCTCGTCGGTGCGGATACGGGCAGTGCGCTCGTCGGACAGGTCACGGACCAGGCGCAGCCAGAAGGGGACGGTCAGCACGGCGACGCCGAACAGCGTCGCGATCACCGCGACCAGCGCGAATTTGACCTGGTCGAGGCTGCCGCTTTGCAGGACGACGACCCCGATCCCGGCCATCACCAGCGCGACACCGGCGACCACACGGATTGCGGCCGACCAGCCCCCGCCGCCGAGGAACGCCGTGGCCACCCCGCCCTTGGCGCCGAGACGCCAGCGCCGCCGCTGCGACTCGTCGGCCTCCCGCCAGACGACGGCCGCACCGATCATGGCCAGTGCCAGCGGGATGGCGAGCCAGCCGCTGATCAGGCCGGTCAGTGTGCCGCTGGCGACGGCGAGGCCGACCCCGAGCGCCATCAGGCCGAACGCCTGCTGTTTCTCCTTGGGGGCGGACTTCTCCTGCGCGACCTCACCGGATTGCTGTTGGACGAAGACCCAGAGCAGGCCGTACGCGAGCAGGCCCACACCGTTCATCGCGGCCAGCAGCGCGAACGCGGCCCGGACCCAGAGCACCTTGACGCCGAGGTGGTCGGCGAGGCCGCCGGCGACACCCGCGATGGCGCGACCCGAGCGGCGGCGGTACATCTTGGGGGGTTCGAACGGCGTCAAGGGCAGGCTTCCGGGCACCGGCACCGGAGGGCGCTCGATGATCGTCGGCTTCGCCTGCCCGGCGAGGTCGTTGGGGGCGGATTCCTGCACGTTCTCCATGGTCACACGGACCGCGGCACTGATCCATCGGGGAAACCCCTGACTCTGCCGGGTAGGGAAAAACTCAGGGTCCATCCCGGATGTGTCGAGACGACGCCGAGCGCATTCTTTGTGACATGAGTGGGAGTGAGACACACACACCGAAGAGGGGCCCCGCGGCCGGCTTCGAGGACACCGTCAAGGATTTCTGGCGGAGCAGGCCGGTCCGCCCGGCACACGGCCGCAAGTTCGCCGGTGTCGCCGCGGCGATCGGCTACCGGTACGGCATCGACCCGACAGTGGTCCGCGTCGCGCTGGTCGCCGCGACCGTGTTCGGCGGCTTCGGCGTCTTCGTCTATCTGCTGGGCTGGCTGTTCCTGCCGCAGGAGGGCGACGCCGTCTCGACGTTCGAGGGCCTGATCGGCCGCGGTCGCGCGTCGAGTTCCCCGGCGTTCGCGGTGCTGCTGCTGATCCTGCTGATCCCCGGCCTCTCCTGGACTTTCAGCGGCGGCTGGCTGACCGACGGCAGCGGGCTGATCGGCTTCGCGCTGATGGCCGTCGCGCTGTACCTGCTGCACCGCAGCCGCGGCCAGTTCAACCGGCCGGTGATGCCCACCCCGGCGTATCAGACCGCCGCGTTCTCGATGTCGACGGCTTCGGCCCCGGCCTCGACGGCGGCCGACGGAAGCTGGGATCCGCTGGCGGCCGACCCGTCCGCCTGGGACCTGCCGAACGCGTCGCCGTCCGGTGGCCTGCCGCCCCAGACCCCGCCGCCTCCCTCGCCGCCGTCGTCCCGGCGCCGGAAGTCGAAGATCGGCGCGGCGACGTTCGGTGTCGCCCTCCTGGTCGCCGGTGCCGGTGTCGTTTTGAACCTGGACGGCCAGGGGTGGTTCAGCCTTCAGCACGTCGTCGGGCTCACCCTGGGTGTGGTCGGGATCGGGCTGGTGGCCGGTTCGTTCGTGCGGGGCGGGCGCGGGCTGATCGGGCTGGCGGTGCCGCTGGCGATCGTCGGGATGGCGCTGACCACCGTCCCGTTCGAGAACTTCTCCGTGAAGGGCGGGCTCGGCGACCTGAAGACGACGCCGTACCAGGCTTCCGAGGTACTGCCGGAATACCACCGCTCGGCCGGGGACATCGACATCGACCTGACCAAGCTGCCGTCGGGGACACCGGTCACCACGAAGATCAGCAATGGGGCCGGTAACTCGACGGTGATCGTGCCGCTGGGTGCCGAAGTGAAGGTCACCTGCGAGACCCAGGCCGGCGACATGAACTGCCTCGGTCAGACCCGCTCGGGAGTCGCGCTGGAAAAGGTCGACTTCACCTCGCCGGGAAGCACCGGCCAGAGGATCGTCCTGCAGATCGAAAACGGTGTCGGAAACGTGGAGGTGCGTCGTGGCTGAGTACGACTACGACAACTACGACAGCACGCAGTCAGCCCAGTCAGCTCAGTCAGCTCAGGCGGCGAAGCGCGGGGTGGACGTCTTCACCCTGATCGTCGGGATCGCGACGCTGCTGGTGTCGGGGTACGTCCTGTCGGACGGCGCCTCGTGGCTGCCGCGATTCGACTTCCGCTGGGTGATGGCGGGCGGCGCGATTTTCGTCGGCGTGCTGCTGCTCGCCGCGTCAGTGCGCAAGAGCCGCCGCTAGCGGCCCCACTCACGAACGACCCCACTCCGAAGGCCCCGGCCCCTCGCCCGGGGCCTTCGCCTTGCGCCCGGCCTGCGTTTAGCGGGCTAATCGCGATGCGGTCGCCGAAGTGCCCCGGGGCGGGCCGGAGCGCGTTTAGCCCGCTAAACGCAGGCCGGGGTCGCCTGAGTGCCCCGGACCGTCAGAGCGCGATTAGGGGGCTAAACGCACGTCAGGGCACCAAAGTGCCAGAGCGCGATTAGGGGGCTAAACGCAGGTCGGGAGGGCCGGAGAGGTCACTCCCATTCGATGGTGCCCGGCGGCTTGGACGTGACGTCCAGTACCACCCGGTTCACCTCGGCGACCTCGTTGGTGATGCGGGTCGAGATCCGCTCCAGCACCTCGTAGGGCAGCCGCGTCCAGTCCGCGGTCATCGCGTCCTCGGACGACACCGGCCGCAGCACGATCGGGTGCCCGTACGTCCGCCCGTCGCCCTGGACACCGACACTGCGGACGTCGGCCAGCAGCACCACCGGGCACTGCCAGATCTCGCCGTCCAGCCCGGCCGCGGTAAGTTCCTCGCGCGCGATGGCGTCCGCCGCGCGCAGTGTCTCGAGCCGCTCGGCGTCGACGGCGCCGATGATCCGGATGCCGAGCCCCGGCCCCGGGAACGGCTGCCGCTGCACGATCGTCTCCGGCAGCCCGAGCTCCAGCCCGACGCGGCGCACCTCGTCCTTGAACAGCAGACGCAGCGGTTCGACGAGCTCGAACTGCAGGTCGTCGGGCAGTCCGCCGACGTTGTGGTGGCTCTTGATGTTCGCCGCACCCTCGCCGCCACCGGATTCGACGACGTCCGGGTACAACGTGCCCTGTACCAGGAACTTGTAGTCGCCCTCGGCCTTGAGGTCGCGCTCGGCCTGCTCGAACACACGAATGAACTCGCGGCCGATGATCTTGCGCTTCTCCTCGGGGTCGGTGACCCCGGCCAAGGCGTCGAGGAACCGCTCACGCGCGTCGACGGTCACCAGGTTGACGCCGGTCGCGGCGACGAAATCGCGCTCGACCTGTGTGCGCTCGCCGGAGCGCAACAGGCCGTGGTCGACGAATACGCAGGTCAGCCGGTCACCGATGGCGCGCTGGACCAGCGCGGCTGCCACGGCCGAGTCGACGCCGCCGGACAGCCCGCAAATCGCGCGCCCGTCGCCGACCTGTTCGGCGATGCGGTTGACCTGGTCGTCGACGATGGACGACGTCGTCCACTGCGGCCGGATGCCGGCGATGTCGTGCAGGAAGCGGCGCAGCACCTCCTGGCCGTGCGGCGAGTGGTGCACCTCGGGGTGGTACTGGACGCCGGCGAAGCGACGCTCGACGTCTTCGAAGCCGGCGACGGCGGCGCCGTCACTGGACGCGGTCACGGTGGCGCCCTCGGGGGCCTTGGTGACGCTGTCGTTGTGGCTCATCCACGCGGGCTGGCTGCCGGGGAGGCCGGCGTGCAGCACACCGCCCTCGCCGGTGACACGCACCTCGGTGCGGCCGAACTCACGGATCCCGGTCGGTTCGACAGTACCGCCGAGCGCCTGCGCGAGCACCTGGTGGCCGTAGCAGATGCCGAGGATCGGCACGCCCGCGTCGACAAGGCCGGGGGCGAGCGCGGGGGCGTTCTCCGCGTACACGCTGGAAGGACCACCGGAAAGGATGATCGCGGCCGGCTCCTTGGCGAGGATGTTCTCGGCGGTGGCGGTATGCGGGACGACCTCGGAGTAGACCTGGGCCTCCCGCACGCGGCGCGCGATCAGTTGCGCGTACTGCGCCCCGAAGTCCACGACGATTACCGGACCGGTGGGACTGGGCACCTGAAACCTCCAGATCAGAGCAGCACGCTTCCCCACCATCGTCCCAGGTGGGCCGGGTCACCCCGCCGCCAACCCCCACACGATTCAGGACAGTGACTGACCGCTGGTGGCCCTGCCGTCCGAGGAGATGAGCATCGACTGGAGCAAGGGACTCTCCGAACAGCTCGACTGGCACTGGACACGGCACTTCCGTCCGCGGCTGGACACCCTGACCGACGACGAATACTTCTGGGAACCCGTCGAGGACTGCTGGTCGATCCGACCCCGCGAGGACGGCCGTCTGATGATCGACTGGGCGTATCCCGAGCCCTCGCCGCCGCCGGTGACGACGATCACCTGGCGGCTCACCCACCGCCACCGAAGCGCTGAAGCAAATCGACGACGCGTACGCGCACTGGCGCGACGGCGTCCGCGCCCTCACCGCCGAAGACCTCGAACGCCCCTGTGGCGAGGCCGAGGGCCCGTACGCCGACTACCCGTTTTCCCCCCTCGTCCTGCACATCAACCGAGAGGCCATACACCACGGCGCCGAGATCCTCCTGCTGCGCGACCTCTACCTCCGGGCCCCCTCCGGAGCGCGTTTAGCCCGCTAAACGCGCTCTGGCGCCCACTCGCGTTTAGCGGGCTA
>NZ_JBFBBY010000272.1:0-6535 GCF_040682875.1 Amycolatopsis sp. NPDC051071
ACCTGCCGCGGCCTCCTACGCGCGCGGGCCCGTCCCGTATGTCATGAGGGGTCCCCATAGGACACTTTTCGTCCTATGGGGACCCCTCATGACATACGGGAGGGAGCACCACACCCCGCCTGAGAACGCAAGTAGTCCTCTAGTTGCGACGTAAGTACGTGAGGCCCCCTTCCTGCCAGGCGCAGCCAGGCAGGAAGGGGGCCTCACGTACTTACCGGGGACTACAGTTTCGCGCATTGCCCGGCGGCCGGGCCCCGCACGGTGTTCTGCAGGTCGTAATCCGTCGGAGCGGGGGAGTTGGCCGCGCACGCCAGAGGTCCGCCGATCGTGCTCGCGGTCAGCACCAGACCCTTGTTGCCCGTCAACGCCACCGGCCCGCCGATCTCGGTCAATTCGATCGAGACCGGCCCGGTCGCCCCGGTGATCGCCACCGGACCGTTCACCTTCGTCCGGTCGAGCACGATCTGCGCCGCACCCGTCGCCGTCAGTGGCCCGGAGATCGACCCGCCGCGGACGATCAGGCTCGCGCCCGGCGCCACCGCCACCGGACCGGACACCGTCGCGCCGTCGAGGCAGGTCACGCCGTTCTGCACGGTCAGCGGGCCCTTGCGCTCACCCGTCACCGTCTGCGTGCACGACGCGTCCGGCTTGCCCAGCACCTCGAACTCCGACAGCGACGCCTCCCCGCCCGTGGTCGCGGTGACCTCGAGCCGGTAGTAGGCGTAGTGCGCCGGGTTCGCGACCTTGAACGCCCTGGTCTGCTGCCGCCACGAGAACTTCTGGTCGGTCCGCTGATCCGCGACCGCCCACGTCTTCCCGTCGTAGGAACCCTTCAGCACCCAGCTCTTCGCGTCGCCCGCGCCCTTGCCCGAAGTCAGCGTGTAGTACGACGCCGCTTCCTTCGTCGAGGGCACCTGATACTGGATCGGCGCCGTCACCTTCGCCTCGGTCCGCGACGTGTTGTCGAAGAACGCCGCGTCCCCACCGGAAACCGGTTTCGTGAGGTCGTGCGCCGGCGTCGGCACCGCGTCGCCCTTGGTGATCGACTTCGGCGCGTCGTCCGGGCCGGTGCCCCACGACGACGGATTCGGGCCCATGTCGAAGTCCAGCGTGCCGCCTCCTCCGATCGACGCGTGTGCGAGCGACGTCGACGTCTGCGCCTTGCCGTTCACCTTCAGACCCTGCACGTAGACGTTCTTCGCGCTGTTCTTCGGTGCGTTGACCACGATCTTCTTGCCGCCGGGCAGGTTCACGGTCGCCTTGGTGAACAGCGGCGAGCCGATCGCGTAATCCGCACTGCCGACCTGCAGCGGGTAGAAGCCCAGCATGCCGAACAGCCACCACGCCGACTGCTCGCCGTTGTCCTCGTCACCGCCGTAGCCCTGACCGAGCTCACTGCCGACGTACAGCCTGGACAGCGCCTCGCGGACCTTCGCCTGCGTCTTCGACGGCTGACCCGCGTAGTCGTACATGTAGAGCGTGTGGTGCGCGGCCTGGTTGGAATGCGCGTACATGCCCATCCGGACGTCACGCGCCTCGGTCATCTCGTGGATGATCCCGGGGTAGGTGCCGAATTTGAGGCCCTGCTCGGGTTTGGCGAAGAACTCGTCCAATTTGGACGCCAGCCCGGCCTTGCCGCCGTACAGATTCGCCAGGCCCTGTCCGTCCTGCGGGACGGAGAACCGCATACCGTACGCGTTGGTCTCGGTGTAGTCGATACCCCAGACCTCCGGGTCGAACTGGTCCTTCGCCCGGGTGAACTTGCCCGCCGCGTCACGGCCCTGGAAGAAGCCGACACTCGGGTCGAACACGTTCACGTACTGCGTGGCCCGCTCGGTGAAGTACCCGTAGTTGTCCAGATACTCCTGCTTACGCGGGTCGGTCGCCGGAGCCTCGTCGTAAAGCTTCTTCGACATGTTCGCGATCGCGTTGTCGTTGACATAGCCCTCGATCGCCCACGAGAACCCGTGGTCCGCGGTGTTCGGCGCGTACCCGAGGAACGTGCCCTCGTCGATGCCCTTCCGGCCGACCGCCCCGTTCGGCGGCGTCACCGTGGCGTTCTTGACCGCGGAGTCGTAGGCCGATTGGACGTCGAAACCCTTGACACCCTTGAGATAGGCGTCCGCGAAGGCCGCGTCCGAACTGGTGCCGGTCATCAGATCCGCGTAGCCCGGGGAGGACCAGCGCGAGATCCAGCCGCCGTCGCGATACTGCTGCACGAAACCGTCGACGAGCCGCCCGGCCGTATCCGGACTGAGCAGCGAATACGCCGACCACACCGTTCGGTAGGTGTCCCAGAAACCGTTGTTGACGTAGAACTCGCCGTCGACCAGTTTCGCGCCGGTCTGCGTCGGCGTGTCCTGGCCGGTCTTCGGCGACACCGGGCTCGCGTACTTCTTCACCGGCTTCTCAGCCGTGCCGACGTTCTCGAAGCCCGAGTTCGGGTACAGGAACAGCCGGTACAGGTTGGAGTACAGCGTGATCAGCTGGTCCTTCGACGCACCCTCGACCTCGATGACCTTGAGCTTCTCGTCCCACGCCTGCTGCGCGGTGTCGCTCACCGATTCGAGGGTCGCGTTCGGGGCGACTTCCTGCTCCAGGTTCTTCTTCGCCTGATCGACGCTGATCAGCGAGGTCGCGATCCGCATGTTCACCGTCTTGTCGGCGCCCGCGTCGAACTTCAGATAGCCGAGGACGTTGTCCCGCTTCTGGTCACCGGAACCGGTCGACAGCTTCGAACCGGCGGTCACCGGCTTGTCGAAGGTCGCGTAGACGAACATCCGCGACGCACCCGCCGACAGCCCGCTCTTCACGTCGCTGTAGCCGGTGATGGCCCGGCCCGCGGGGTCGAGGGTGAGCCCGCCGTTGTTGTTGACGTTGTCGAAGATCAGGTTCGAGTCGGCACCGGGGAACTTGAACCGGTACAGCGCCGCGTGATCGGTCGGCGCGACCTCCGCCTTGATGCCGTTCTCGAAGTCGACACCGTAGTAGTGCGCCCGCGCCGTCTCGTTGGAATGCTTGAACGGCAGCTTCCGAGCCTCACGGTCCGGGTTCGGCACGCCGGTGGCGGTCGAGGGCAGGAACTGGAAGGTCTGCCGGTCCGCCATCCACGGACTCGGCGCGTGACTCGCGGAGAACGCCTGCAGCGCCGGGAGGTTCTGCTCGTTGTTGCGTGAATGGTAGGAGTACATCCAGCTCAACGTGCCCGCGTCGGTCGTCGGGATCCAGAAGTTGAACCCGTGCGGAACCGCGGTCGCGGGCATGTTGTTGCCGCGCGAGAAAGACCCGTTCGACAGCGAACCACGCGTGGTCACCACGTTGTCGGACGGGCGCAGGCTCGCCGGGGGCGTCGGCGTCGTCGAGACCTTGATGTCGTCCAGCCAGCCCTGCAGCGAGCCCGGGCCGTCGGCGTTGTCGTAGCCGACCAGGATCCGGTCGACCGTCTTGCCCTTGGCGACGACGCCGATCTGCGAGCGCACCAGGTTCCACTGGTTGGTGTAGAGCACCTTGCTCGCACCCTGGCCCTGCGGTGAAAGCCCGAAACCGTACTGGTCGACCGCGCCGAGCTGACTCAGATACGTGCCATCGGTGAACGCCAGGTCCACCGCGACGTTCGTACTCGGATACTTCAGATCGCCGCGGATGAACTCCGGTTGCACCTTGTAGGTCAGCTCCGAGGTCGCCGCCACCGGGATGTCGACGTCGAAGATCTTGTTGTACGACCAGCCGTGCCCCTGCGCCTGGTGGCTGCCGGAGTAACGGAACGCGCGCAGGCCGGTGAACCCGACGCGGTTCTTGCTGGTGTAGCCGCTGCCTGGCCCGCTGTCGGCGAAGCTGCGCATGTTCGGCAGTGCCGGCGGGGCCGGGTCCTCGTTGGCCAGCAGCAACTCCGAGAGCTGCATGATCGGGCCACCGTTGTTCTTGGTGACGTTGAGCCGGAAGAACTTGTACGCGGCACTCGCGGTCGCGAGGCGGTATTCCTTCGTCTGAAACGGCTCACTGAACTTCTGCCCGGTCTGCTTGTCCAGATCGGTCCAGGACTGGCCGTCGGCGGAACCCTGCAGCGTCCAATCCTGCGGGTTGCGGTTGTCGAAGTCGTTCGCCGAGGACAGCGCGTACCGCGTGATCGACGTCGGCTCCGAGAGCGCGACCCGCGCCCAGCCGGTCGGGGTCCAGGCGAGCCACTTGGTGTCGGTCGAGCCGTCCATCAGGTTCGACACCCCCTCGTTCGGGATGTTCTCGCTGTTGGCCGACGTCTCGGTGACCTTGCCGCGGATGTCACCGGGAATCGTGGTGGCGTTCGCGCCGTCGACGCCGAACGCCTTCGGCTTGCCGGACGGGTCGACGTCGACGGCGTCGCTCCACGTCGGCTGCGGTTCGCCTTGCTCGAACGACGAGTAGAAATCCGGGGGACCTTCTTCGGCCGCGGCGGTGGCCGGCAGGGCTACCAGCCCAGACGCCACGACCGTGGCACTCAGGAGGCTGCAGACCAGTGGTCTGACGCTTCGGGGCATCGTTGCACCAATGCTTTCTCGCGGGGGCATGCTGGGCGCCGCACAGGCGGGGGACCGGTGGCGCCAAGAGAGAAGAACTCGGTTGTGACATCGATGTCAAGACACCCCGACAAACCTGACCCGAACTGGACAAGCCGGATGTCGGAGTGACCATGGCGAAACCTGGTGGACAACCCACGGCGGGCCGGGCCAGGGTGGGAATCACAACTGAAGCCGATCTGGGGAATCTGGGGTGGGGAAATGCGGCGTTTGTCCATGCTCGGCGTGGCAGCGCTCATCACGGCAGGCTCGATACTCACGGCGCCGGCGGCCACCGCCGACGAAACAACTTTCCACCCGGTGCGCACCTGCGCCGATCTGGTGCGGACCTACGACGTTCCCGGCGCGGTCACTCACGTCAAGACCGCGACGGTGATACCCGCGACGGCGACCGAACCCGAGAACTGCGACGTCCGCGGTTACGTCGAACCGGCGGTGCGGTTCCAGCTCAGGCTGCCGACCAAGACCTACGCCGGCCGCTACCTGCAGTTCGGCTGCGGTGGTTTCTGCGGCGCCGTCGCGACTCCGCCGTTCGCCGACTGCGGGCTGCCGCACGGCGGTGACCTCGCGGTCGCGGCCACCGATGACGGCCACGTCGGCAAGACCCCGCTGGTCTTCGACGACGGCAAATGGGCCGAGAACAACCAGGCCGCACGCGACGATTTCGCCTTCCGCGCACCGCATGTGGTCTCGACGGCGTCCAAACGCCTCATCACCGCCTTCTACGGCGCCCCACCGAAGAAGTCCTACTTCAGCGGCTGCTCCGACGGCGGCCGCGAAGCACTCCTGCTGGCGCAGCGCTACCCGCACGACTTCGACGGCATCGTCGCCGGCGCGCCCGCCGGATACTGGGGACCGCTGATCGGCGCATACCAGACCTGGCTCGCCAAGGTGAACACCGGCGCCGACGGCAACCCGATCCTGACCGCCGCCAAGCTCCCGGCCTTGCACGCCGCCGCGGTGTCCTCTTGCGACAGCGTCGACGGACTCACCGACGGCGCCATCGACGACCCGCGCTCCTGCCGCTTCGACCCGGCCACGATCGCCTGCCAGCCGGGCACCGACAACGCCGCCTGCCTCACCGCGGCCCAGGTCGAGGCCACCAAGAAGATCTACGCGACGCCGACCGACGAACGCGGCCGCAAGCTCTACCCTGGCGGTCAGACCGTCGGCACCGAACTGGCCTGGTACGGCTGGACCCTCCCGGCACCGGAGCTGGGTGACGTCCCGGCCGCGTTCGGGCTCGCCGACAACTACCTGAAGTACATGGCCTACCCGATCGGGACGCGGCATTCGTCGGTCGAGAAGTTCGGCTTCACCGCCCGCGAATTCGACCGGCTCACCCCGGAAAGCGTCCGCTCCAACGCGATGTCGACGGATCTGCGTGAATTCCGGCGCTCCGGCGGGAAACTCGTGATCTGGCATGGCTGGGCGGATCAGGCGATCCCGCCTGCCGGCACGATCGACTACTACCAGCGGCTCACCCACGCCAACGGCGGCCCGGCCGCGACGCGGAACTGGGCGCGGTTGTTCATGGTGCCCGGCCTGTACCACTGCGGCAACGGCGACAAGCTCACCGAGTACGACCCGCTGAAGGAACTGGTCTCGTGGGTCGAGCGTGGCGCCGCGCCCGAGAAGACCATCGCCACCGGCCGCGACGCCGACGGCAAGGCCCTCCGCACCCGGCCGGTGTTCCCGTACCCGCTACAGGCCAAGTACGACGGCTCCGGAAGCATCGACGACGCCGCGAACTTCGTGCCGGTGCCGCCTTCGCGCCCTTCGCAGGACATCGTGAACTGGGCGGGGAACGACCTCTACGGCAAGGCCGGTCCGGTCGCTCCCTGAGGTCCTTCCGGCTGCGCGGCAAGTGTCATGAGGGGTCCCCATAGGACGAAAAGTGTCCTATGGGGACCCCCCCAGGGCAACCGGCCCCGCCCGGCCGCCCCGGGCCGGGGGGGGCCGGGCCGGGGGGGGGGGGGCAG
>NZ_JBFBBY010000273.1:0-6489 GCF_040682875.1 Amycolatopsis sp. NPDC051071
CCTTGCGCCTAGGTACAGGAAGGGGGCCTTCCTGTACCTAGGCAAGGTGTGAAGGTCGAGTTTCCTCGGCTGAGCCGAGGGAAGGGGGCCTTCACGCGCGACGGACGCGATCATGCGCACCTCACAAGGCGCCATCATGGCCAAGGCCGCACTGCCCGAACTCGGCGTCATCCCGCATGCGAGTGTCCGGCTCCCGCTACTGGAGTCGTCGCCGGCGGACCTGCGACGGCTGACCGAGGCGCTGGCGCCCCTCGTCTGCCGACCTGACCCCGGACATGACAAAGCCCCCGCGAAGGGAGGTCGCGGGGGCTTCGCCGTGTTCGTGGTGGGGCTAGCTACTTATGCCGTGCGTCAGGCGGACCGGGTGGTCCGGCGTCCTTTCAGCTCGGCGAGACGTTCGTTGAGCAGATCTTCGAGCTCCGGAATCGAGCGGCGCTCCAGGAGCATGTCCCAGTGCGTCCTCGGGGGCTTGACCTTTTTCTGCTCCGGCTGTCCGCCGTCCACGATCTCGGACTCGCTGCCGTGCAGCCTGCACTCCCACACCGAGGGGATCTCGGCGTCGTCGGAGAAGGGCACCTCGAACTCGTGGTTCTTGGGGCAGGCGTAGCGCACGGTGCGCCGAGGCGCGAGGTCGTGGTTGCGGTCGGTCTCGTAGCTGACCGCTCCCAGCCGGCTTCCACGGAGAACACGGTCGGCCATGATGGGGTCCTTTCAGTCAGCTCCGGGTGGAGCCAGGGTGATGCTCACCCTATGCAACGACGGGCAGGGCCAGAGGATTCCCTGGACACCATGTCCTTGCTCACGATGAGCTGTGTCACCCGGTGGCAACAGCTTCCACTAGTAGGAGGGATCTCGCGCTCCGGTGTGACGTCAATACGGCCATCTTGGTGCGGATATCCCCCAGATGGGCTAGTAGTACGCCCGTCATGTCAATCGTAACTGACCGTGTTGGGCCGAGGTTGGCCCCAGGTCACCCAAGCGGAAGTGCCGACGGCACAATACCTGATAACGGACCGTGTTCAAGTCGCCCTCGGAACGTGATGTCGATGAAGATTCAACGACAGACTGCCCGGTATCCGCCACCACAACGGTGTCCCCGGCCCGCAACACCTCGCCATCGGACACCCTCGCGTTGAACCGTCCCGTCTGCCCGCACCAGCACAACACCTCGACCTGAACCGGCTGCAACTCGTCGGCCAGCTCGAACAACCGCGCCGCACCCGGGAACAACACGCTCCGGAAATCCGTCGCGATACCGAAGCAGTACACGTCGATCTGGACGTCATCGGCCAGTTCAGCCAGCTGATCCACCTGATCAGGCGACAAGAACTGCGCCTCGTCGACGATCAGGTAGTCCACATGACGCCCCGCCGCCCACTGCTCACGCACCAGCAACCGCAGATCGGTCTCGTTCCCCACCTCGGTCGCCTTGCGCGTCAACCCGATCCGGCTGGTGATCTGCGGCTCACCGGACCGGTCATGCCGCACCAGCACCATCCCGCGACGACCCTGCCGCGCGTGGTTGTGGTCAATCTGCAACGCCAGCGTCGACTTCCCGCAGTCCATCGGCCCATAACAGAACTTCAGCTTCCCGACGACCGGCACACCCCGCCGTGAACCCGCCACCGGCACCGACGACAACGCGTCCGTGGGATCCGGGCCACTTTCCTTCAGTACGGTCACGACGCCCGACCCTATCGGCACCCTCCCGGCTCACAGCACCGCCGGTGGTCGGTTGCCCGCCGCCTCGATCGCCCGCCGCACCGGCACCAGCCACACGAACACGAAACCGAGCACGAAGAAGATCACCAACGCGATGATCGCGTACCGGAACGAACCGGTGATCTGCCCGACCGCGGCGAACAGCAGCGGACCGAGCCACGACGTCCCTCGCTCACCGACGACGTACAACGAGAAGTACTGCGCGTCCTTCCCCTCAGGGATCATCTGCCCGAACAACGACCGCGACAACGCGTTCGTTCCCCCGAGCACCAGCCCGATCCCGACCGCCACCGCGTAGAACTGCAACGGCTGACCCGCCTGGATGAAGAACGCGAAGCACAACACCACCACCCAGGCCACCAGACTGCCCAAGATCGTCTTCTTCGCCCCGATCCTCGCGGCGATCGCCCCATGGATCATCGCCCCCGCGTACGCCAGGAACTGGATCACCAGGATCGTGACGATCAACACCTGCGTGCTGTACTTCAGCTCGTCCTTGCCGTACTGCGCCGACACCGCCACCACGGTCGTGATCCCGTCGGTGAAGATCAGATAGCTCCCGAGGAACGCCAGCGTCAGCGGATAGGCCCTCGCCTCGGCGATCGTCCGCTTCAGCTCCTTGAACCCGGCCGTCAGCACCGACAGCCCGCGCTCGGCCGACTTGGGCACATGGATCTGGGGGAGTGCCCGCACCGCCGGGAACGTGAACACCGCCCACCAGATCCCCGACGTCAGGAAGCAGATCTGGACGGCCAGCCCTTCACTCACCCCGAAGGCGTCGTGCCCCATGAAGAACCCCAGCTGCAACGCCAGCGCCAGGCCGCCACCGAGATACCCGAACGCCCACCCCTTCGACGACACCGCGTCCCGCTCGTCGGGCTCCGTGATGTCCACCAGGAACGAGTAGTAGACGACCAGCGCACCGCCGTAACCGATGTTGGCGAGAATGAACGTCCAGACCCCCACCTCCCAGTTCGTCCCCGAGACGAAGAACATCAGCGCCGACGCCACCGCGCCGAGGAACGCGAACCCGCCGAGGATCCGACGCTTGTGCCTGCTGCGGTCCGCGATCGCGCCGGCGATCGGCAACACCAGCACCTGCGTCACCGTCGCGATGGACAGCAGGTACCCCCACAGCGACCCCGCCGGGAAATGCAACCCGAACAACGACACGTCACAGCTCTGAAGCTTGTTCTCGATCCCACTCGAATCGGTGCACGCCCTGTCCCCGTTAAGGGTGAAATTCGCCTTGGCATCCGCGGACGCGACATCGCTCAAATAGAGCGCTCCGAAGACCGTGATGACCGACGAATAGAACGGCGAATTGGCCCAATCGTAGAGGTACCAAGCGCGCCACACCCGCTTGCGATCACGGGTCCCGGCCACCGTCATGCACTGCTCCTGAAGTCGAGAATGTCGAGGTCAGCGGGAGACTACTGGTGATCACACCGACCTGTCCGGCACGAGTCCGGACCGTGTTCGTTTCGACGCGGGACGAACCCTTCCCGGCCACCTTCCCGACCATCGTCGGCGTGTCGCTGCCACGAGCGACGTGTGTTTCATGTGAGGCTGATGTGCGGGCTGTGACTCTTGTGAAGCAAGTGTCCGGTATTTACTGTTCCGCTCATGAGGACCCAGCGCCTTCGCACAACACACCGCGTAGTGGCGAGAACGCTCCTGCTCGCCCTCGCCGTGACAGGCCTGCAGATCGCCACCACCGGATCCGCCGCCGCGGATCCCCACGGCTCCCACTGGGCCAAGCTCCGCATGTGTGAATCGAGCGGGCGCTACAACATCAACACCGGCAACGGCTACTACGGCGCCTACCAGTTCGACCTGCCCACCTGGCGCAGCGTCGGCGGCCAGGGGAGGCCTGACCAGGCCACCCCCCGCGAACAGGACTACCGGGCCCTCTACCTCTACCGCATGCGCGGCTGGCAACCCTGGGAATGCGCCGGCAAACTCGGCTTCCGCAACGACGGCGACGGCCGCAGCAAACGCGTCCCGTCCTACGCCGACTCGGCCTACATCGGCGGGGAAGGACAACCCGCCCCGCCACCCAAGCCGAAGCCCACCCCGCCTGCCCCGCCCGGCGGCCCCAAACCCGCCTGGCCCGGCGTCGTCTATGCCTACGGTGACTGCGCCCAGCCGCTCGTCGCGTTCCAGCTGAGGATGAACGCCTTTGGCTACGGCTTCACCGGCACCGGTTGCTACTACGACAAGACCCGCGAAGCCGTCCTCGCCCTCCAGCGAGCCAACGGCATCAACGACTCCGGCCGTCTCGGCCCCAAGACCTGGGACGCCGCCTGGACCGGCAAACCACCCCGGTAACCCGCCCAGCCCGATGCTGTGAACGGCATTCCGGGAACCAAAGAATGGGCCGGTCAGGCAGGCCAGGAACCCCGCTCCCGAAGGACCTCACGCAGCAGGTCCGGCCGATCCGTCACGATCCCGTGCACCCCCAGATCCAGCAGCAACCGCATCTCCGCCGGATCGTCCACCGTCCACGTGTGCACCTCGAACCCCGCCCGCGTCGCCTGCCGCAGGAACGCCCGGTCCACCACTTTCAACCGGCCCTGCCGCACCGGCACCTGCGCCATCGCCCCCCTCGACAACGCCCGCAACGACACCAACGGCACGAACCCGTTCGCCCACATCACCGCCACCGAACGCGGCCCCATCGCCGTCACCAGCTTCGGACCCGCCAGCTTCCGGATCCGTCCCAACCGCGCGTCGGAGAACGACGCCGCCGCGACCCGGTCATGCGCCCCGGTCCGCTCGATCGTCCGCACGAAGGGCTCGACAGCCTGGTTCGACTTCACGTCGACGTTGAACCGCGCCTCCGGCAACTCCTCGAGGACGTCCTCCAGCCGGGACAGCGGCGCCCGCCCACCGATCTTGACGTTCCGCAGCTGCGCCCACGTCTGCCGGGAGATCAAGCCCGCGCCGTCGGTCGTCCGGTCCAGCGACTCGTCGTGATGAACGACCACCACGCCATCCGACGTCGTATGCACGTCCGTCTCCAAGTACCGGTAACCCTCGGTCACCGCCTGCTGGAACGCCGGTAACGAGTTCTCCAACCCGTCCAGGTCACCGAGGTGCCAGCCCCGATGAGCGAAGGCACGCGGGAGCGGGTCGGCGAGATACGGAAAGAGTTTCGGCACCCCACTAGTGTGCACTTCGCTTGTGGCCCCGGCATGATCGTCCGGTAGCCAGCTAGGGTCTGACCCGTGAGGGAAGTCGCCGAGCAGCAGAAGACGTCCGCCGAAGAGCTGTCCGAGCTACGCCGCGCGGGGGCACCGAAACACTGCGGATGGTGCGGCCGGAGGCTCGAACAAGGCGGCAACGTCGGCAGGCGCCGCCGTTACTGTGGGCAATCCTGCCGCCAGCGCGCCTACGAACGACGCACCGCCCTCCAGCGCAGCGGCCTCCCCGAAGACGCCGTCGTCCTCTCCGACACCGAAATCGCCGCTCTCCAGGACCGGCTCTTCCAGCTCCGCTGCGCCGCCGAAGACGTCGTCACCGCGGCCGACGACGGCGCCTCGGCGGCCGAACTCCGCGGCCTCGCCGGTGAAATCGCCCAGGCCGCGAAGGACCTCGAACAGCTCCGCTGACCTACACGATCCCGTCGAGCGCCCGATACGTCCGGTTGCTCGCGGCCGCCGCCCGCTGCTCCCGCCCGGTCGCCTCGATGTAGTTCTGGCTGGTCGCCAGGCTCGCGTGCCCCAGCAGCGCCATGATCTCCGACGCCGTCGCACCGTCCTCGGCCAGCCGCGTCGCGAACGTATGCCGCAACGCGTGGAGGTTCGCCCCGACCGGCACGCGGTCGTGCAGCCCGGCCCACCGATAGCAGGACTTCACCAGGTACTCCAGCGCGCCGCGGCCGATCGGCTCGCCCGCCCTGTCCCGGAGGAGGGGAGTGGACGGCCCGAACCGCTGCTGGGAGAAGCGACGGCGACACGAGGCCAGGTACTCCTCGATGATCTTCTCCATGATCGGCTGCACCGGGATCGACCGGTCGCGACTGCCCTTGCCGTGGACGTGCAACCGCATCTCACCCTGACGACCGACCAGCGACCGCGTCGTCAGCGCCCGCATCTCCGCCGCACGCAGGCCTGCGACCAGTCCGAGAGCGATCACCAGGACGTCCCGCTCCGGCCACGGATCCCGCGTCCGGCGTGACCCGTCCGCCGCGGCGGCGAGCAACTGCTCCGGGGTTTCCTCGCCCCGCAACGGTTTCGGCGTCAGCGGCGGCGCCTTCGGCCGGGCGACCGCACCCATCGGATTGCCGGCCAGCAGCCCATCGGATACGCAGAACGTGAGGAACTGGTTCCAGGTCGACCACGCGCGCAGGACCGAACTCTTGGCGTGCGTGTCCGCGAAGGCGCCGAACGCGTTCCGAAGCGCTTGGGCCGTGAGCATCTCGACGGTGAGGGAGTCAGGGGAGTGGTCCAGTTCCTCAAGCAGGAGAGCGGTGATGCCGGCGAGGTCGCGGCGGTAGGCGTCGGTGGTGTGAGGAGAATCCTTACGGGGACGACGTGCGGAGAAAAAGGCTTGCTGTGCCTCGGAAACCCTCATGGGAACCTTGTACCGCATGGCACCGACAGTCTTACACTGGGTTATATTCCGTTTCATGCATAATAGTGATTATGCATGAAACGGAGTGATGGGTCCGGAACGCTCTCGTGGGGGATCTCGGTCCGCTCGCCGGCTCCCGGTGTGTCATGAGGGGTCCCCATGAGACGTTTTTTGTCCTATGGGGACCCC
>NZ_JBFBBY010000274.1:0-6468 GCF_040682875.1 Amycolatopsis sp. NPDC051071
ACTCCCCTTTCCTTTTTTTTTGTCTTTTTTTTTTTTTTTACCCCCCCCCGGGGGTATCCCTTCTTGTGGGCTCCCCATAGGACAAATTTCGTCCTATGGGGACCCCTCATGACATCGGTCAGGAAAGCGCGACACGCGACATCGGTCGGGAGAGCGCGACACCCGTCAGGAAAGCGCGACACCCGTCAGGGGAGCGCGACACCCGGTCAGGAGATGGCCGCCAGCGAGTCCACGACGATCCCCAGCCCCTCCGCCGCCTCATCGGCGGTGAGCGTCATCGGCGGCGCGATCCGCAGGACGTTGCCGTGCAGCCCGCCCTTGCCGATCAGCAGCCCGCGTGCCTTGGTCTCCTCCATCATCCGCGCCGCGGCGTGGGTGTCGGGCTCCATCCCGCCCGGCTTCACCAGTTCGACGCCGATCATCAGGCCCTTGCCCCGGACGTCCCCGATCAGCGGGTTTCCCGTCGCGCGCAGGCCGGTGAGCAGTGCGTTGCCGCGGGCGAGCGCGTTGGCCTGCAGGTCGTGGTCGGCGATGTGGTCGAGTACGGCGGCCGCGCCTGCCATGGCGACCGGGTTGCCGCCGAAGGTCGAGATCGAGTTGGCGGTGAGGCAGTCGACGAGGTCGCCGCGGGCCACGAGACCGCCGATGGCGAGCCCGTTGCCGAGGCCCTTCGCGAAGGTCATCGCGTCGGGGACGACGTCGTGTGCCTGTATCCCCCAGTAGTGTTCCCCGGTCCGGCCCCAGCCGGTCTGGACCTCGTCGGAGATGAACAGGATCCCGTACTCGTCGAGGACCTCCTTCATCGCCTTGAACAGGCCGTCCGGCGGTGAGCTGAAGCCGCCGACACCCTGGATCGGCTCGGCGATCATGCAGGCGACGTCACCCGACGTGCTTGTCTGCAGTACGTCGACCAGGTCCGCGACGCAAGCGTCGATGTAGGCGGTGTCCGACAGTTCCCGGAACGGGCTGCGGTACCGGTAGCCGCCGTGGACGTAGCTCACCTTCACCGGGCTGAGCGACGACGCCGACCAGCCGCGGTTGCCCGTGATGCCGACCGTCGCGAACGATCGCCCGTGGTACGAGTTCCGCATCGCCAGCACCTGGTTGCTGCGCCGGTATTGCGTGGCGAGCATCAGTGCGGTGTCGTTGGCTTCGGTCCCGGAGTTGGTGAAGAACACCTTCGCGTCGGGGATGCCGGAGAGCTTCGCGATCCGTTCGGCCAGTTCGACCTGCGAGCGGATCAGGTACAGCGTCGAGGTGTGCAGGATCCCGGTGTCGAGTTGCTTGCGCACGGCGTCGCTGATCGCCGAGACGTCGTAGCCCATCGAGTTCGTCAGGATGCCTGCGAAGAAGTCGAGGTAGCTGCGCCCGGTCGAGTCGATGACCCGGCGGTCCTGCGCGTGCACGATCTCGATCGGCTCGTCGTAGTAGAGCGCGAGCCACGACGGGAGTACCGCCTTGTGCCGCGCCAGCAGGTCCGCATCGGTCATCGGGTTTCTCCGTCCGCAGCAGGGAGATCCCAGTATGGGGAGAGCCCGAAACGAGCGACAACGATCAGACTGTCGGGTTATCCGCGCGGGCCCGCACAGTCTGTTCGGGGAAACTGCCTCGAAGCCCGGTCAGACCTAGTACTAACCTCAGCAATCGTGATTGACCCCAGGACTCTGCGCGATGACCCGGACGTCGTGCGCGCTTCGCAGCGCGCCCGTGGCGAGGACGAAGGAGTGGTCGACAAGCTGCTCTCCCTCGACTCCCGCCGCCGGTCTTCGATCGCCGCCGCCAACACGCTGCGTGCCGAGCAGAAGTCGCTGGGCAAGCTCGTCCCGAAGGCGCAGGGAGACGAACGGGCCGCGCTGCTCGCCAAGGGGAAGGACCTCGCCGCCCAGGTGAAGGCCGCCGAGGTCGAGCAGACCGAGGCGTCGGAGGAGTTCGACCAGCTGCACCGTGTGGTGCCGAACCTCGTCCACCCCGACGCGCCCGAAGGTGGCGAGGACGATTACGTCGTGCTCAAGCACGTCGGCGACCCGAAGAAGTTCGACTTCACGCCGAAGGACCACCTTGAGCTGTGCGAAGGCCTCGGCGCGCTCGACATGGAGCGTGGCGCGAAGGTCTCGGGCTCGCGGTTCTACTTCCTCACCGGCATCGGTGCCCAGCTGCAGCTCGCTCTGCTGAACATGGCCATCGCGCAGGCGACGGCGAACGGATTCACCCCGATGATCACGCCGACCCTGGTGCGGCCGGAGATCATGGCCGGCACCGGTTTCCTCGGCGCGCACTCGTCGGAGGTCTACCGGCTGCGCGACGACGACCTGTATCTCGTCGGCACCTCCGAGGTCCCGCTCGCCGGCTACCACGCCGACGAGATCCTGGACCTGGGCAAGGGTCCGAAACGCTACGCGGGCTGGTCGTCCTGCTACCGCCGCGAGGCCGGTTCCTACGGCAAGGACACCCGCGGCATCATCCGTGTCCACCAGTTCGACAAGGTCGAGATGTTCGTCTACACGCGTCCGGAGGACGCCGAGGCCGAGCACGCGCGCCTGCTGGACTGGGAAGAGCAGATGCTCGCCAAGATCGAGGTCCCGTACCGGGTGATCGACACCGCCGCCGGCGACCTCGGCACCTCGGCGTACCGGAAGTTCGACTGCGAGGCGTGGGTGCCGTCGCAGGAGACCTACCGCGAGCTGACCTCGACGTCGAACTGCACGACATTCCAGGCTCGCCGCCTCGGTATCCGCTACCGCGACGCCGACGGCCGTCCGCAGACCGTCGCCACGCTGAACGGAACGCTCGCCACCACCAGGTGGATTGTCGCGATCCTGGAGAACCACCAGCTCGAAGACGGCTCCGTCCGCGTCCCCGAAGCGCTTCGCCCCTTCCTCGGCGGAACCGAGGTGCTCACGCCGACATCGAAGTAGGCCGTGCACCAGTAATGTGCGAGCCGATGAGAAGGGGACGCATGCGGTTTCGGAATTCGCTCGTGAGCGGCCTGGCGGTGCTGGCGCTCGGCGGCTGCACGTCGGCGGTCGGCGGTTCGGCGGCGCCGGTGCCAGGACAGGGGCCGGTGATCACGAAGGCCGACCCGTGCTCGCTGGTGTCCCAGCAGCAGGCCGACGCGCTGGGGGTCACGTACCCGGGCCGGGGACGCCCGGCGAAGCCCGCGCAGAAGATCGCCGCGGCCTGCCGGTTCTCCGAACTGGAGGACGCGCCGGACGGTGTCGCGCTGGAGGTGTCGCAGAGCAAGGACCTCTCGGCGGCCGAGTACTACGCCGGTGCCCTGCCCGGCGAGAAGTTCGGCGTCGGCGGGTTCACCTGGACGCGGTACGGGACGATCCTCGGGCCGAGCTACTGCTCCCTGACCACCGAACTGGACGCGAAGACGTTCGTCGAGGTCACGAGCGACGCGCCGGGTGACGACGACAGCAAGGCATGCGACCTGGCGAAGGCCGCCCTTCCCGCGGTGGCCTCGCATCTGCCCGGCGGGCAGCAGGATCCGCAGATCACCGCGCCCCCGGGACAGAAACCGCTCGAAGCGTCCGGTCCGCTGGTGAACGTCGACCCGTGCACCCTGCTCAAACCCGACCAGGTGACCCCGCTCAACCTGGCGCCCGCGCGGCCGATGAACGGCTCGTCGAGAGATCCCAAGAACGGCTGCCAGTGGGACGACACCGACGGCGACAGCGGAATGAAGGCGCTCGACCTGTGGGTCTACACGGCGACGAAGACCGCGGACGTCCCCGGCCTGGAGGGCACTCCCGCCGAGCAGGAGGTCGCGGGCAAGAAGTGGATTGTCTACTCGTCGCCCGACAGCCCGATCTGCGTCGCGCTCCTCCCGGTCACGGAGACTTCGTCGATCAAGCTCGACACCGGGAACCTCGGCGACAAGACCAAGGCCTGTGACATCCCCAAGGCCGTCATGCCACTGGTGACCGCGAACGTGCCCTAGACGGCTACCTCGTCGGCGATGTGCTTGGCGATCTCCAGCGCGCTGGTCGCCGCCGGCGAGGGCGCGTTGAGGACGTGTACCTGGTTTCGCGCGATCTCGATCAGGAAGTCGTCGACGAGTGAGCCGTCCGGGCGCAGCGCCTGCGCCCGGACCCCGGAGCCGTGCCGCACGATGTCGTCTTCGGTGACGGCGGGCACGAGCCGGGCGAGGCTTGCGGCGAAGCGGCGGCGGGAGAACGAGCGGCGGACCTCGTCGAGCCCGGTCGGGTAGGCGTATTTGCGCGCGAGCCGCCAGACGCCGGGGAACCGGGCGACTTCGGCGAGGTCCTTCGCGGAGACGTCGCGCCAGGTGTAGCCCTCGCGGCGCAGCGCGAGCACCGCGTTGGGGCCGGCGTGCACGCTGCCGTCGAGCATCCGGGTCAGGTGTACGCCGAGGAACGGCAGCGACGCGTCCGGGACCGGGTAGATCAGGCCGCGCACCAGATGGCGGCTTTCGGGCTTCAGCTCGTAGTACTCGCCGCGGAACGGCACGATCCGCGCGCTCGGGGTGAGCCCGGCCAGCCGCGCGACGCGGTCCGCGTGCAGGCCCGCGCAGTTGACGAGCGCGTCGGCCTGGACGACGTCGTCGCCGGTCGCCACCTCGACGCCGCCGTCACGGCCCGCGCGGATACCGAGCGCGGGGGTGCCCAGCCGGAGGTCGGCGTCGGACTCGTCGAGCAGGCGCACCAGCGCGGCGCAGACGGCCGGGAAGTCGATGATGCCGGTGGACTCCACGCGCAGTGCCGCCACGCACGAGACCTCGGGTTCGTACTCGCGGGCTTCGCTGGGGGTGATCAGCTTCGCCGGGACGCCGTTGGCTTCGGCCCGTTCGGCGAGCACCTTCAGCGCGGGAAGTTCGGCTTCGGAGGTGGCGACGACGAGTTTGCCGCAGACCTCCACCGGCACCCCGTACTGCCGGGCGAAGTCCACAATGGACCGATTGCCCGCGGTGGACATCCTCGCCTTGAACGATCCCGGCTTGTAGTAGAGCCCCGCGTGCACGACGTTCGAGTTGTGCCCGGTCTGGTGGGCCGCCCAGTGGTCCTCCTTTTCGAGCACCGTGACGTCCAGGCCTCGTTTGGTCAGCTCCCAGGCCGTGGCGAGTCCGACGATCCCGCCCCCGATGACTACGACAGTGCGCACGATCGACCAGGCTACCCGGAGCGCTACCTGACAACCGTCAGGTTCAGTGGTAACGTACCTGACCGATGTCAGGTAAGAGGTTGAGCCGAGACGAACGCCGGGAGCGGATCCTGTCCGCGGCGGCGGCGTTGTTCGCCGCGTCCGGATATGACGGGGCGGGGATGCGCGACGTCGCGACAGCGGCCGGGATCAGCACGCCGGTGCTCTACGACCATTTCCCGTCCAAGGCGCGGCTGTACGCCGGACTGCTGGAGTCCGAAGTGGACAGTCTGCTGGCAGGCTGGGAACGGCTGCCGCCGTCCGAGACCGCCGAGGAGTTGCTGCGTGGCCGGGTCGCGGCGATCTTCGCCTGGATGGAGACGAACGAACGCGGCTGGCGGATGATCTTCGCCGAGACGCCGTCGGATCCGGCCGTCGCCGAGGTGCACCGGCGCGGGCAGGCCAGGGCGACCGGGCAGCTCACCGAGGTGTTCGCGCAGGTCCCCGGCCTGGCGCTGACCGCGGACCTGCCGCGCGAACGCGCGAACGAAGCACTCGCCGAAGCCGCGAAGAGCGCACTGAACGCCATCGCCACCTGGTGGTGGAGCAACCGCGACATCCCGAAGGAACAAGTCGTCGCGCTCACGACGGATCTGTTGTGGCGCGGACTGGGGAACCTGATCGAGGAGGACGGATGAGTCCGGAAACCACCGAGCGATACCGCCGGGCTGTCGAGAAACGCGATGTCACGCTGGCGCTGAGCGCGTTCGCGCCGGACGTCGTCGTGCACTCGCCGCTGACCAGCCGGGTCCGGTTCACCGGGCACGCGGAACTCGGGCCGCTGCTGGAAGTCGCGTACTCGCATCTGCGTGACGTCCGGTTCCACACCGACACCGGTGACGAGAAGACGCGCGTCGTCGTCTACACCGCGCGGATCGGCGGTGAGGAGATGGAAGAGGCGACGGTGCTGAAGCTGAACGAAGAAGGTCTCATCGCCGAAGCGACGTTGTTCGTGCGGCCGCTGCCCGGGCTCGTCGCCCTGATGGACGCCTTCGGCCCCGACATCGCCCGCCGCAACGGCCGCACCTTCGCGGCCCGGCTGCTCGCCGTGGCCGCGAAACCCCTGCTGGCCATGGTGCGTTCCGGTGACCGCCACGCCGTCCCGCTCGCCGGACCCCGCACCCCTTGACCCGCGTGAAGGCCCCCTTCCCTCGGCTGAGTTTTTAAAGGCATGGCCGCGTGAAGGTCCCCTTCCCTCGGCTGAGCCGCGTGAAGGTCCCCTTCCCTCGGCTGAGCCGCGTGAAGGTCCCCTTCCCTCGGCTGAGCCGCGTGAAGGTCCCCTTCCCTCGGCTGACCCGAGGGAAG
>NZ_JBFBBY010000275.1:0-6429 GCF_040682875.1 Amycolatopsis sp. NPDC051071
CATGAAGGCCCCCTTCCTTGCGCCTAGCGCAAGGAAGGGGGCCTTCATGTACTTGAAAGCACGCATGTACCAACCCGAGCAGGGTCAGACGGCGCCGTACTGCCGGTCCCCCGCGTCACCCAGGCCGGGCACGATGAACCCGGAGTCGTTCAGCCGCTCGTCGATACTCGCGGTCACCACCCGGAGCGGCAGCCCGGTCTTCTCCAGATGCGCGATCCCCTCGGGTGCCGCCAGCGCGCAGATCGCCGTGACGTCGGTGGCACCCCGGTCCGTGAGCAGCCGGATCGTGTACTCCATCGAGCCACCGGTCGCCAGCATCGGGTCGAGTACCAGTACCGGCCGGTCGGCGAGCGATTCGGGCAACGACTCCAGGTACGGCGTCGGCTTGAGTGTCTCCTCGTCGCGGGCGAGGCCGACGAAGCCCATCTGGGCGTCGGGGATCAGTTTGTGTGCTTGGTCCGCCATCCCCAGCCCGGCCCGCAGCACCGGCACCAGCAGCGGCGGGCTGGCCAGCGCGTAGCCGTCGGTGCGCGCCACCGGCGTGTGGATCCGTTCGATGCGCACGGGCATGTCCCGCGTGGCTTCGTAGACCAGCATGACGGTCAGTTCGTGCAGTGCCGCGCGGAAGGCGGCACTGTCGGTACGCGCGTCGCGCATGGTCGAAAGCCGGGCCTTGGCCAGCGGGTGATCAACGACGTGCACATCCATGCCGGTCAATTTAGCTCTTCACGCCTGCCGCGCGAACCAGCCGACCCAGCGGCGCTGCCACGGCGTCTCCACCGAACGCTCGTGGTGGTGAGCCCGCGCCCACGCCACGGCCTCGTCGGCGCCCAGCCCGGAAAGCGTCGCCAGGCAGGACATCACCGTCCCGGTCCGCCCCACCCCGCCGTAACAGGCGACCTCGACGCCCTCTCCCGACGCCGCCCGCTCGTGCAGGGCCACGATCTGCCGCCGGGCCTCTGCCCAGTCCATCGGCAGCAGGAAATCTGGCCAGCGGATCCACTCGTGGTCCCAGTCCAGCTTGTGGTCATGCTTCCGGCGTAGTTTCGCGCCACCCAGATACAGTCCGAAATCCGGCGAAGGCCCCTCTGGCCAGGGGCGACCCAGGCCCCGCCCTCGCAATTCGACACCGTCCGGTAGCGCGATCGCGCCAGGTAGTGAGTTCCCCATCACGGCAGAATTCCACTGTTGGCCAGAAGGTGGACGCCCGGCCCTCCCACCGGCGCTAAGCTCCCGCACGTGAGCGAAGAGCCGGCCCTGCCGAGTCCCGAACAAATGCGCATCTCCGACGCCGACCGCGAGCAGGTCGCGCAGGTGCTGCACGCGGCGATGTCCGAGGGACGCATCACCATCAACGAGCTGGAAGACCGGCTCACCATCGTCTACGAGGCCAAGACCGTCGGGGAACTGAAGCCGGTCACCGCCGATCTGCCGCACCAATCCCGGACGGCGATCGAACCCGCGACGTCGCGGGCGCTCGGCCTGCCTGACGACCGGATCGGCGGGCATCCCGGCTCCGGCGCGTCGATCGCCGTCATGTCCGGCGCCTCGCGCAAGGGCAGCTGGGTGGTCCCGCCGCAGCACAACAGTTTCGCCTTCTGGGGCGGCGCCGAACTCGACCTGCGGTACGCGCGGTTCGCCGAGAAGCATTCGACGATCACCGCGGTCGCGATCATGGGTGGGATCGACATCATCGTTCCCGACGACATCAACGTCGAGGTCACCGGAATCGGCTTCATGGGTGCCTTCGAACTGGAGGACCGGGCAGGCTCACCGCCCGCGTCACCGACCGCGCCGACGGTGAAGATCACCGGCCTGGCGTTCTGGGGTGGCGTCGTCGTCAAGCGGAAACCGCGTAGAAAGGACGTAGGAGAACTCGGAGCCTGAACACTGGGGGGTCAGCTGATGCGCCGGAGTTTCGTCGCCATCGCTTGTGCCGCATTGCTTTCCGTCACCGCCTTCCCGGCGGCGGCCGCGGGGAAGACCGATCCGCGTCAGACCGCGATGGACGCGGCGGTCGCCGCCGGTATCCCGGGGATGGTCGCCGTCGCCGACGACTTCCGCGGCGTCAGCGGCGTCGCGGACATCACCCGGCCCGGTAAGCCCAGCGCGTCCGGACGCTGGCGGGTCGCGAGCGTTTCGAAGGTCTTCGTCGCGACGCTGGTCCTGCAGCTCGTGGCCGAGAAGCGCGTCGGGCTCGACGAACCCGTCCAGCGTTACCTGCCCGGTCTGCTGCCGTATCCGGAACCGATCACCGTCCGCCAGCTGCTCCAGCACACCAGCGGGCTCCCGCGCGACCTGCTCCCCGAGGACACCTGGGCGACGGCGCCGGAGGTCGACACCGAACGCTTCGAGCACTTCGACAGCGACGACCAGATCCGCCTGAGCACGACGAAGCAGCCGCTGCTGTTCAAGCCCGGTGCGAGCTGGGCGTACTCCAACACCGGCTACAACGTCCTCGGCCTGCTGGTCGAAAAGACCACCCGGAAGCCGTTGGAGCGGGTGCTGGACGAACGCATCACCCGTCCGCTGCACCTGCGCGACACCTCGCTCCCCCGCGACTTCCCGTTCCTGCTCGGCCCGGCCGCCCACGGCTACGAGCAGCTGTACGACGTGCCACGCCGCCTCACCGACGTCACCACTTACAACTACTCGCGCTACTTCGGCGCGGGCGGTGTGGTGTCCTCGGGTGCCGACCTCAATCGCTTTTTCGACGCGCTGCTCGGCGGCCACCTGCTGCCCGCCGACCTGCTCACGCAGATGAAGAAGACGGTTCCGGCGGGCGGTATGGAGTACGGCCTCGGCCTGATGAAGCTGAATCTCAAGAGCGCGGGCATCTGCGCGGAAGACGTCACCATCTGGGGCCACGGCGGCGACCTGCCCGGCTTCAACACCCTCAGCTTCCGTGACGAAGCAGGCAAGAACATCTCCACGCTGGCCACGGTGGACCTCACCGCGTCGCCGGACGCCGCGCTCAAACGCCAGCTGCCGATGATCAGCGAGTTCTGCGCGCCGGTGCTGCCCGCACAGGCCACCGCCCAGGCCCCGGTGCCCAGCTTGTAGGCCGCCTACACTCACCGGTATGACAGCTACGACCAGCTCGTCAGCGGTTCCGGCCACCCCGGCGCCGCTGACGGACGCGACTCGCGACGAGGCGAGCTTGCGCCGGTTCCTGCACGGGCTGCCTGGTGTCGACCAGGTCGGCGTCGAGCAGCGGGCGGCGGGCCTCGGCACGCGCAGCATCAAGAAGGCCGCCAAGCTCTGGGCGATCGACACCGCCATCTCGATGGTCGACTTGACGACCCTCGAAGGCGCAGACACCCGGGGCAAGGTCCGTGCGCTGGCCGCGAAGGCCAAGCGGCCGGACCCGGAGCGGCCGGACACCCCGCGGGTCGCGGCCGTCTGCGTGTACCCGGACATGGTCGAGACGGCTGTCGAGGCGCTTCGCGGCACCGGCATCCACGTCGCGAGTGTGGCCACCGGCTTCCCGGCAGGCCGCACGAGCCGCGACATCAAGCTGGCCGACACGAAGATCGCCGTCGACGCCGGCGCCGCCGAAGTCGACATGGTGATCGATCGCGGTGCTTTCCTGGAGGGCCGCTACCTGGACGTCTTCGAGGAGATCCAGGCCATCAAGGCCGCGTGTGGCAGTGCTCATCTGAAGGTCATCCTCGAAACCGGCGAGCTGGTCACCTACGACAACGTCCGCCGCGCGTCGTGGCTCGCGCTGCTCGCGGGCGGCGATTTCATCAAGACCTCCACCGGCAAGGTCTCGCCCGCCGCGACGCTGCCGGTCACCCACGTGATGCTGCAGGCCGTCCGCGACTGGTTCGTCCAGACCGGTGAACTACGCGGGGTGAAACCCGCCGGTGGCATCCGGACGACCAAGGACGCGATCAAGTACCTGGTCGCGGTGCACGAGGTCGCCGGCGAGCAGTGGCTGAACCCGGGTCTGTTCCGGTTCGGGGCGTCCAGCCTGCTCAACGACCTCCTGCTCCAGCGCCGCACCCAGGCCGACGGCCACTACAGCGGCCCCGACTACGTGACGGTGGACTGATCCATGGGCATTTTCGAGTACGCGCCCGCGCCCGAATCGCGCGACATCGCGAACCTCAAAGCGCATTACCGGCCATTCGTCAACGGCGAGTTCATCGACGGCTCTGGTGAGCCGCTCAAGACGATCAACCCGGCCACCGAAGAGGTGCTCGCCGAGGTCGGCACCGCGTCGGTGTCCGATGTGGACACCGCGGTGAAGGCAGCCCGCAAGGCCTATAACGGTGTCTGGTCCAAGATGCCGGACTCGGAACGCGCCAAGTACCTGTTCCGCATCGCGCGCCTGATCCAGGAGCGGTCGCGGGAACTGGCGGTGCTGGAAAGCCTCGACAACGGCAAGCCCATCAAGGAATCGCGTGATTCCGACGTGCCGACGGCCGCCGCGCACTTCTTCTACCACGCGGGCTGGGCCGACAAGCTCGACTACGCGGGCTACGGCCCGAACCCGCGGCCGCTCGGCGTCGCGGGCCAGGTCATCCCGTGGAACTTCCCGCTGCTCATGCTGGCGTGGAAGATCGCACCCGCGCTGGCCACCGGCAACACCGTGGTGCTCAAGCCCGCCGAGACGACTCCCCTGACCGCGCTGGTGTTCGCGGAGATCTGCCAGCAGGCCGAACTGCCGCCGGGTGTGGTCAACATCCTGCCCGGCGCCGGTGACATCGGCGCCGCGCTCGTGGGTCACGGCGACGTCGACAAGGTCGCCTTCACCGGATCGACTGACGTCGGCAAGGCCATCCAGCGCCAGGTCGCGGGTACGTCGAAGAAGCTCACGCTGGAGCTGGGCGGCAAGGCCGCGAACATCGTCTTCGACGACGCACCGCTGGACCAGGCCGTCGAGGGGATCGTCAACGGGATCTTCTTCAACCAGGGCCACGTCTGCTGTGCGGGTTCACGCCTGCTGGTGCAGGAGTCCATTGCCGAAGAGGTCCTCGAAAAGCTCCGCTACCGCGTCTCGACGCTGCGGCTGGGCGACCCGCTGGACAAGAACACCGACATCGGCGCGATCAACTCCGCCGAGCAGCTCGCGAAGATCAAGGGTTTGGTGGAGTCCGGCGACGCCGAGGGCGCGGAGCGCTGGACCAGCCCGTGCCCGGTGCCCGAACGCGGTTTCTTCTTCGCTCCCACGGTGTTCTCCGAAGTGCAGCAGTCGATGCGCATCGCGCGCGAGGAGATCTTCGGCCCGGTGCTCTCCGTGCTGACCTTCCGCACGCCGGACGAAGCCGTCACCAAGGCGAACAACACGCCGTACGGGCTCTCCGCCGGCATCTGGACCGAGAAGGGCTCGCGCATCCTGTGGATGGCGAACCAGCTCCGCGCCGGTGTCGTCTGGGCCAACACGTTCAACCGCTTCGATCCCGCCGCGCCGTTCGGCGGCTACCAGGAGTCGGGTTTCGGCCGCGAAGGCGGACGCACCGGACTGGAGGCCTACCTCGATGTCTGACCGTATTTCGGTGGCGAAGACCTACAAGCTCTACGTCGGCGGCAAGTTCCCGCGCTCGGAATCGGGCCGCGTGTACCCGGTCGCCGACGCCAAGGGCAAGTTCCTGGCCAACGCCTCGCACGCGTCCCGCAAGGACGTCCGTGACGCGGTTTCGGCCGCCCGCAAGGCTTTCGGCGGCTGGTCGGCGGCGACCGCCTACAACCGCGGTCAGGTGCTGTACCGGGTGGCGGAGGTGCTGGAAGGCCGTCGCGAGCAGTTCGTCGCGGAAGTGGCCGCTTCCGAAGGCGTCGCGGCGAAGAAGGCACAGTCCCTTGTGGACGCTTCGATCGACCGCTGGGTCTGGTACGCGGGCTGGACGGACAAGATCGCGACCGTACTCGGCGGGGCCAACCCCGTCGCGGGGCCGTACTTCTCTTTCACCGTCCCGGAACCGACCGGCGTCGTCGGTGTGCTGGCGCCGCAGCGGTCATCGTTGCTCGGTCTGGTGAGCGTGCTGGCCCCGGTGCTGGCGACGGGCTCGACGGCGGTGGTCGTCTCCAGCGCGGAGCGGCCGCTGCCCGCGATCACGCTTTCGGAGGTCCTGGCGACGTCCGACCTGCCCGGCGGGGTCGCGAACATCCTGACCGGCCGGGCGTCGGAACTCGGCTCGTGGCTGGCGTCGCATGCCGACGTCAACGCCCTCGACCCGACCGGCGCGGAGCCCTCCGCGCGGGCGGACCTGGCGCGTGACGCCGCGGGCACCGTGAAGCGCGTCCTGACCGTCCCGGACGCCGAGCCGGACTGGACGGCCGACGCCGACATCGCACGACTGCGCCGGTACCTGGAAGCCAAGACTGTCTGGCACCCACTGGGCGTCTGACCCCCCGCGCGTGAAGGCCCCCTTCCCTCGGCCATGGGTTGAATGATCAGCCGCGTGAAGGCCCCCTTCCCTCGGC
>NZ_JBFBBY010000276.1:0-6360 GCF_040682875.1 Amycolatopsis sp. NPDC051071
CCCGGACACCTTCGACCGACGTCGCCGCCCGTTCGATGTCGGTCGGGTACAGATTCCTGCCACCCATGATGATGACGTCCTTGCGACGGCCGCAATAAGCGGCCTACTCCGTACCGCAGGTGATCTTCGGCTGCGGGTTGTAGTGCACGTTCCGGGTGTGGCGCCGGACCTCGCGGCCGGTCGCGGCGTCCTTGATGACCCGGGTGTCCGACGTGGTGAAGCCGGGAGCGCCGTTGCTGGGCTTGCAGTTCTCGGCGGGGCCGGGCTTCGTCGGCGGATCGGACGGGTTGGTGCGGCCGCCGGGGATCGACTCGACGGTGTACTTCTTGGTGCCCCACAGCCGGATCGTGATGTCCGACGGCGACCAGATGGTCTGGATCGCGACGCCGGTGTCACCGTCGTTGGTGAACTTCAGGTCGATCACACTGCCGCCGCCGTGGTTCTGGAACACGGTCGCCTCGCGCGCGGCGGGGTACCGGCTGATGTAGTAGCTGTGTTCCTTGTGCTCGGTGTCCTTCATCCCGGCGAAGTACGAGGCGTTGTACAGCGTGGTCGCGAACTGCGAGATCCCGCCGCCGATCTCGCGGCCGGGTGCGCCGTCCTTGATGACACCGGCCTCGACGTAGCCCTGCGCGGCGCCGCGCGGCCCGGTGAACCCGTTGAGGCTGAACGTCTCGTTCGGTTTGACGATGGCGCCGTTGACCTTCTGCGCCACCACCCGGATGTTCGTCCCCGAGTCCGCGGCGAAGCCCGCGGTCTTGAACTCGCTGACGACCTCCTTGATGCCGAGCTGGTTCGCCTGCTCGGTGGTCACCTTCGCCGGGGTCTTCTTGTAGGTCACCGGCAGCTCGCGAGCGCCGGTGAGCTTGAGGACGTCGAGCACCGGTTTGAGGCTCGGCTCCCAGTCGACGACGTTGGCGTCCTCGGAGGGCTGGACGGTCGGCTTGCCGCCTTCGAAGACGATCTGCGCGTCCTTGCCCTCCTTCTCGGTGGACTTCAGCTGCGGACCGGCGGCCTCGATGATCTTGTTGTTGTCCACCTTCGGGTTCAGCACGCCGCCGTCGGCGGGCTCGAAGGTGAGTGCGCCCGCGATGGCGCCGGGTTTGACGATCGCGTCCTTGCCCTCGCCCTTGATCACCAGCGGCGCCGCGACGGCGGGCTTGGCGATCTGTTCGAGGGCGGTGTTGACGGCCTCGGGCGAGACCTTGACCGGGGTCTGGGTGACGGCGAGCGTGAGTGCCTCGCCGGAGGCCCAGTGGTCGAGGATGGTCTTCTTGGCGGCTTCGACGTCGAGCTTCTGCCCGGTCTTCGGCTCGACGGCGACCGGCTTGGCCTCTTCGAAGCGGATGGTGCCCTCGACCGGCTCACGGTCGATCTTGTCGCGGAGGCCCTCCAGCGCGGAGCCGAGCTTCTCGTCCTCGGTGTGCGTGACGACGCCGACCTCGGTGGTGGAGAAGAACGACCCGATCCGCGTGAACGGGTTCAGCGGCTGGTCGCCCGCCTGGTCGAGGGTGGCGGGCCAGTCGAGGCGCAGGCCCGCCGTGTTCGGGGCCAGCGACTCCTCGGCGTCACCCGCGACGACCTTCACCGGCCGGGTCAGGCGCGGCTCGATCTTGCCCTTGAGCTCCTTCTCGGCCGCGGTGCGGTCCATCCCGCCGACGTCCACTCCGGCGACGGTGACGCCGCGGGGGACGCTGCCCTGTGAGACCAGCACGTCGAGGGCGTACGCGACGACCAGCAGGCCGAACACGCCGCCGCCGATGAAGGCGGCCTTGCGGTAACTGCGACGGCGCTTCGGTGGCGCGGGCTCCTGAGGCGTGGCTGACTCGGCGAACCCGGGCGTGACGACCGGGAGAATGTCCGTCTGCTCGGCATGGGACTCGGGCCAGCGCGGTTCCTGCGGCAACTCTCCACCCTCCACGGTCCGGTGGGCGCCGGACGTCGTGCTCGAACATCCGGGCCTTCCACGCGTTCCGGACGTAGGTTCAAGATACGTGGCGCGTTTTGTGGCCGTGCAACTCGCCCGGTCGGGTGAGCGGGTCACTCCGTTGGGTGGTCACTGGGCGTCGGGTTCCGGGTTTTCACCCACTCTCGCGAGAAAGTCGAAGTCACAGCCCTCGTCCGCTTGCGTGATGTGTTCGGCGTACAACGCGCCGTAACCCCGTTCGTAGTGCGGGGCGGGTGGTGTCCACTGTGCCCGGCGGTGCCGCAGTTCCGCATCGTCGACGTCGAGACTGAGCCGTCGCGAAGGAACGTCCAAAGTGATCGGATCGCCGTCGCGGACCAGGGCGAGCGGCCCGCCGACGTGGGATTCCGGCGCGACGTGCAGGACGCAGGCGCCGTAACCGGTGCCGCTCATCCTGGCGTCGGAGACCCGGACCATGTCGCGGATTCCCTTGGCCAGCAGGTGATCGGGGATCGGCAGCATGCCGTATTCCGGCATGCCGGGGCCACCGAGCGGACCGGAACCACGCAGCACCAGCACGGAATCCTCGGTGATGCCCAGCGCCGGATCGTTGATCCGCTTCTTCAGGTCCTGGTAGTCGTCGAACACCACGGCGGGACCGGTGTGGGTGAGCAGCCGGGCTTCCGCCGCGATGTGCTTGATCACCGCGCCCGACGGCGCCAGATTGCCGCGCAGTACCGCGACACTTCCTTCGGCGGCGACCGGGTTTTCCCGCGTGCGGATGACGTCGTCGTTGTGTACCCGCGCGGTTTCCAGTGTTTCGCCGAGGGTTCTGCCGGTGACGGTGACGCGATCGGTGTGCAGCAGGTCGGTCAGCCGGGAGAGCAGGCCCGGCAGGCCACCCGCGTAGTAGAAGTCCTCCATCAGCCAGTCGCCGCCCGGCCGGAGGTTCGCCAGTACCGGGACCCGGCGCGCGATCGTGTCGAAATCGTTGATGGACAAGGGGATCTGCCCGCGTCCGGCCATCGCGATCAAATGGATGACAGCGTTGGTGGAGCCGCCGAGCGCGAGCACGGTGGTGATCGCGTCGGCGTACGCGCGTTCGTCCAGGATCTTCGTGATGGTGAGGTCCTCCCACACCATGTCGACGACGCGCGCGCCGCTCGCCGCGGCCATCCGGTGGTGCGCCGAATCGACGGCGGGGATCGACGCCGCGCCGGGCAGCGTCAGCCCGAGTACTTCGGCGACCGACATCATCGTCGAGGCGGTGCCCATCGTCATGCAGGTACCGGGGGAGCGGGCGAGCCCACACTCCATTTCGGACAGTTCCTCGTCGCCGATCAGCCCGGCCCGTTTGTCGTCCCAGTACTTCCACATGTCGGTACCGCTGCCGAGCACCTCGTTCCGCCAATGCCCGCGCAGCATCGGCCCGGCGGGCACGAAGATGACGGGCAGGCCCGCGCTCGCCGCGCCCATCAGCAACGCCGGCGTGGTCTTGTCGCAGCCACCCATGAGGACGGCGCCGTCGATCGGATAGGACCGCAGGATTTCTTCGGTCTCCATCGAAAGCAGGTTGCGGTAGAGCATCGGCGTCGGCTTCTGGAAGGTCTCCGACAGTGTCGCGACCGGGAACTCCAGCGGGAAACCGCCCGCCTGCCACACCCCGCGCTTGACCTGCTCCGCGCGTTCGCGCAAATGCATATGGCAGGGGTTGATGTCGCTCCAGGTGTTGAGGATCGCGATGACGGGCTTCCCGAGGTGCTCCTCCGGGTTGTAGCCGAGCTGCCTGCTCCGGGCCCGGTGGCTGAACCCACGCAGCTCGTCGCCGCCGAACCAGCGGTGGCTGCGGAGCTCCTCGGGGGTTTTCATGACCGTCAGTATGGCATCTCATATATGATTACCCCATGTCATCGACGTTCAGCCTACCCGCCTCACGCACCGAAGTGGTGCTCGAGGAGATCCGCCGTGGCATCCTCACCCGCGAGCTGAAGCCCGGCCAGCCGCTGGTGGAGGCCGAACTCGCGGCGCGGCTCGGGGTGTCGAAGACGCCGGTCCGCGAGGCGCTCAAGGTGCTGTCGAACTCGGGGCTCGTGACGTTCAGCCCGTACAAGGGCGCGTCGGTGTGCGTGGTGGACGCGGAACTGGCGAAGTCGGTTTACGACGTTCGCAGGGTCCTGGAACCCGAAGCCGTGCGTCGGTCGGTGGAACGCCGTTCGCCGGACCTGCTCGAAGACGCCGCCGAGGCACTGAAGGAGGCGTCGGCGGCGATCTCGGACAAGGACCAGGCCACGCTCAGCCTGCTGAACCGTCGCTTTCACCGCGCGCTCTACAGCGGCTGCGGCAACCCGCTGATGGTTTCGATGCTGGACGACCTCAAGGACCGCGCCGCGCTGATCAGTGTGGTCGGCTGGGAGACGAATCCCAGCTGGCGCAAGGAATGGAACGAGCACAAGGCGGTACTGGCCGCGGCGAAGAAGGGTGACGCCGACGGCGCGGCCGTCCTGCTGCGCGCGCATATCGGGGACTTCCTGGACCGGATCCTCGGGGCCATCGGGGACCAGTGATGCGCCTGCTGCTCATCGCCGACACGCATCTGCCGCTGCGTGCGAAGGCGCTGCCGGATCGGATCTGGCGCGAAGTCGAAGCGGCGGACGTCGTCGTCCACGCCGGCGACTGGGTCGAGGTCGCTCTGCTGGACGAACTCGAGGTCCGGAGCAAGCGGCTCATCGGGGTCTACGGCAACAACGACGGCGCGGAGCTGCGGGCGCGGCTCCCCGAGATCGCGCGGGCCGAACTCGACGGTGTCCGCCTGGCGGTCATCCACGAAACCGGCGGCAAGCAGGGGCGCGAGCGTCGCTGCGACGATCTCTTCCCCGACACCGACGTCCTCGTGTTCGGGCACAGCCATATCCCGTGGGACACGGTCACACCGAAGGGGCTACGGCTGCTGAACCCCGGCTCGCCGACCGACCGGCGCCGTCAGCCGTTCTGCACATATCAGACCGCCGAGCTCCTCGACGGCGAATTGCGCGAGGTCGCTCTGCATGAGCTGCCCTTACGCCGCTGACGGGGTAGACAGGTAGCCATGGAACCGGCGCAGGCGTTGAGGGAGATCGCGTTCCGGCTGGAGCGCGCGGGTGAGCCGAGTTACCGGGTGCGGGCCTTCCGGCAGGCGGCCTCGGTGATCGCCAAGGTCAAGCCGGATGACCTGCGCAAACGCGCCGAAGCCGGAACGTTGACCGCGTTGCCGAATATCGGCAAGGCGACCGCGGCCGTCGTCGAAGACGTCCTCGCCGGACGTCGTCCCGCGTACTTCGAGAAGCTCGGCGAGCCGAAACTGCCCGACGGCGGCCCGATGCGGGCGGCGTTGCGCGGTGACTGCCACACCCATTCGGACTGGTCAGACGGCGGAAGCCCGATCGACGAGATGGCCGAGGCCGCTCGCGCGCTGGGACACGAATGGATGGTCCTGACCGACCACTCGCCCCGGCTGACCGTCGCCAACGGCCTCTCGCCCGAGCGGCTGCGGCGGCAGATGGACGTCGTCGCCGAGCTGAACGAGACGATGGCGCCGTTCCGGATCCTGCACGGCATCGAGGTCGACATCCATCTCGACGGGACACTGGACCAAGAGGAAGACCTGCTGGAGCAACTGGACTTCGTCGTCGCGAGTGTGCATTCGAAACTCCGGATGCCCGCGAGGGAGATGACGCCCCGGATGATCGCCGCGGTGCGGCATCCGCGCGTCCGGGTGCTGGGGCATTGCACCGGGCGGCTGGTGATGGGGGCGCGTGGGAAGCGGCCAGAGTCGGAATTCGACGCCGAGGCCGTGTTCACCGCTTGCCGGGAGAACGGCGTCGCCGTCGAGATCAACGCGCGCCCCGAACGCCGGGACCCGCCGACCCGGCTGCTGAACCTGGCCGTGGACCTGGGCTGCGACTTCGCGATCGACAGCGACGCGCACGCGCCGGGACAACTGGACTGGCTGGTCTACGGCTGCGCGCGGGCCACCGAACTGGGGATCGAGCCGGACCGGGTGATCAACACGCGGACCGCCGAAGACCTCCTGGCCTCGGCCCGGCCCCGCTAGAGCGGCACGCACTCGGAACTGGCGATTTCGCGTGTTCCGCCTTCAAGCACGCGTGTTCTGCCTTCAGGCACGCGTGTTCCGCCTTCAGGCACGCGAGTTCCGTCTTCAAGCACGCGTGTTCGGTCTTCAGGCACGCGAGTCACGCCTTCAAGCACGCGAGTCACGCCTTCAAGCACGCATGTTCGGTCTTCGAGCACGCGAGTCCCGCTTTCAGGCACGCGTGTTCCGTCTTCGAGCACGTGGGATCCAGGGGTTCCGGGGGTGTGCGAAGGGACTGTAACGCGAACGGTGTTTCCGGCCGTGGTTGTCAGTAGGTCTCAGCTCCCGGCCAGCGGTCACTGAAGGTGATCGAGAACGCGTTCAA
>NZ_JBFBBY010000277.1:0-6129 GCF_040682875.1 Amycolatopsis sp. NPDC051071
GTCCCCATAGGACGAAATTCGTCCTATGGGGACCCCTCATGACATCGGGCGGGCGTCAGGCGGGCATCGGCGACATCCGGCGGGCATCAGGGGCATCGGGCGGCACCGGCGGGCATCGGGCGGCATCGGGGGACCTCCGGCGGGAAAGCGGGCGTCCGTTGCCCCATCCGGCCCTGAACCCGCCCGCAGGTTGCGGTTCGGCTTCTTTCAGATAAATGAAAGCTCCGCCACGCAATGACTTCCCCGCTTCCGGCGACGTGCCATGACACGCCGGAAATGGGGAAGTGTCGATGATCAGAAGCCGGGCAATCACCCGCGCACTCGTCGCGTTGTCGGTTTCAATCCTGCTTTTCCCGGGATGGGTGGGCGCTCCGGAAGCGGCCGGGGCGCCCACTCTGCCGTCCGGGTTCGTCCTGCGGGACCAGCCGAGCGGCCAGCCTGCCTTCGAGCTGACCGATTTCGCTTACCTCCCAGACGGTTCCGTCCTCAGCACCGGCAAGAGCGGCAAGGTCGCGTGGGTGTCCGCCACCGGCCAGGTGAGGACGATCGCGACGCTCCCCGTCCACAACAACGGTGACCTCGGACTGGTCGGCCTCGCCGTCGCACCGGATTTCGCGACGTCACGCCAGATTTATCTCGCGCGGTCGTTCAACACCATCGGCGGCGCGTTCACCATGCGGGTGGCGCGTTGGACGGTAACCGGCACCGACGTCCCGACGGGAATCGCGAACGAACGGGTGCTCGTCGACCTTCCCGGGTTCTACGACGTCCACGGCATCACCGGGCTCATCGCGGCCGACGACGGTACTTTGTGGATCTCCATCGGCGACGCCGCCGACTTCACCAGGATGGATCCCGGCGCGTTGCGCGCACTCGACCTCGATCAGCTCTACGGCAAGATCCTGCACGTCACGCCGGACGGCGCCGGTGTCGCGGGTAATCCGTACTATTCCGCGGCGGCACCGAATGCCAACCGCTCCAAGGTCTTTTCGAGCGGCTACCGCAGCCCCTTCCGGTTCTCCCTCGACCCGCGTCTCGGCCTGCCGGTGGTCGGCGACGTCGGCTGGAACACCTGGGAAGAGGTGGACGTCGTGCGACCGGGCGCGAACCACGCCTGGCCGTGCTGGGAAGGGAACGCCCCGACGCCGGGATACGCCGGCCTCGCCGGCTGTGCCGGTGTCGTCAACACCCCGCCGATCACCGCGTACCACCACGGATCCGGGCCCGACGACGGCAACAGCGTCACCGCCGGGATCGTCTACAGTGGATCGTCCTATCCGGACGAGTACCATGGCGCCTTCTTCTTCGGCGACTACGTCACGCAGAAGATCTGGACGATGACGTACGACAACCAGGGCCGGTTGGTCCAGGCACCGCAACGACCGCCGAAGTTCACCGGCGTCGGCGGTCCGGTCAAGTTCGCGGCCGCGGCCAACGGCGACATCGTGTACGCCGACCTCTACACCGGGAACCTGCGGCGGCTCAGCTATCCGGGCACGAACGCGGAACCGGTCGCGGTGGCGACGTCGAGCACTGAGCCGTCGACGAGGACGGTTTCCTTCGACGGCAACGGTTCCTACGACTTCGACGGCGATCTTCTCACCTACAACTGGGATTTCGGGGACGGTACGAGCCAGACCGGTGCCCAGGTCAGCCACGCCTACGCCGAGGGCGTGGGGAGGGTGACCGCGCGGCTGACCGTCACCGACCGGCTCGGCGCGACCGGCGGCACGGACGTCGTCGTGGTGCCGTCGAACCACTCGCCGGATCTCGGCATGACGGATCTCGGCGCGCGGACCTTCGCGGTCGGGGAACCGGTCGTCGTCGGCGCGACGGCCACCGACACCGAGGACGGCGACTTGCCGGTCACGTGGACCACGCTCATCCGGCACTGCCCGGAGGAAGCGACCTGCCACGCGCATCCCGGCGCGTCGAGCACGGGGCCGTCGTTCTCCTTGCCCTTCACCGATCATCAGGACTCCCGGGTCGAGATCACCGCGACGGTGACCGACAGCGAAGGCGTCCAGGCGACCAAGACCTACGTCGCGCGACCACGCGAACACCGGCTGACACTGGTCGCGAACGTCCCCGCGGCACTCGGCATCCCGGCCGAGGGCGGGGTCGGCACCGCGATGGTGACCGAGGGCGCGACGTTCGACGTCGTGGCGGACGAGGTCGCCGCGGACGGCGTTTCGACGTTCGCGAACTGGTCGGACGGGCGGACTTCGCGCACGATCACGGTCACCGTCCCGGCACAGGATCTGACGCTGACCGCGACCTACCTGACCCCGATCGACCAGCGCTACCAGGCGGAACCCGCGCTGCGGCAACGACTCGGCGTGCCGACCGGCCCCGAGGTCACCGATGGGACCGTGCGTTACCGGCCGTACACGGGCGGCAGGCTTTACTGGAGTGCCGAGACCGGCGTGAAGCAGATCGAGGGCCAGATCCTGGCGAAGTACCTGGCGCTGGGCGGACATCGGAAGTTCGGTCCGCCCGCGACCGACGAGACGACCACATCGGACGGCGTCGGCCGCTACAACCACTTCCCGAACTGGCCGGGCACGCAGCAGTCGTCGATCTACTGGACGCCGTCGACCGGCGCGCATCCGGTATACGGCCGGATCCGGATGAAGTGGGCGGCGCTGGGCTTCGAAGCCGGGCCGCTCGGCTACCCGGCGACGGATGAGCTCCCGACACCCGACGGCATCGGACGGTTCAACCACTTCAGCAAAAACGCGTCGATCTACTACACGGTGCAGACCGACGCCAAGGCGATCTGGGGCCGGATCCGCGCCAGGTGGGAGGCACTCGGCTGGGAGGCAGGGCCGCTCGGCTACCCGACGACGGACGAATCGGCCACTCCGGACGGTGCCGGCCGGTACAACCACTTCACGAAGGCGGGCTCGGTCTACTGGACAATGTCGACGGACGCGCACGCGATCTACGGCGCGATCCGGCAGCGGTGGGCCGCGCTGGGCTGGGAGCGGTCGTATCTGCGCTACCCGGCGACGGACGAGTTCACCATCCAGATCGGACGGCAGAACAGCTTCCAGAGCGGCTACGTCACCTGGAACCGGACCACCGGGCAGGTGATCGACCGACGGTGGTGATCACAGTTCGGTTAAGCCACTCGAAGGAGTGAAATGTCCACCTTGACCCCGTCGATGAGACGTTCGACTGGGGAAAGGGGCCTTCTGCATGCCTTCGAGAATCCGTGCGCTCTGTCACGCCTTCGTGACGTTGCTGATAGTGACCTTGCTGGTGCCGCTGACGTCCACATCGGCGTCCGCGGCACCCGTTCTGCCACCCGGCTTCGTCCTGCGGGATCAGCCGAGCGGACAAGCCGCGTACGACCTGACCGACTTCGTGTACCTGCCGGACGGATCGATCCTGACCACCGGCAAGGGCGGCAAGATCACCTGGCTCTCCACCACCGGGCAGATCGAGGACGTCGCGATGCTGACCGACACTCGCAGCACCGGTGACCTGGGGCTGGTCGGCATCGCGATCGCGCCCGACTTCGCCACCTCGCGCCAGGTCTACACCGCCCGCGCGGTGAACGCCCCTGGCGGCGGATTCACCATGCGCGCCTCGCGCTGGACGGCGACCGGGACCACCCGGCCGACCGGGCTGACCGGCGAGAAGATCCTCGTCGAGGGCCCCGGCAACACCGACATCCACGGCATCACCGGTGTCGCCGCCGCGCCCGACGGCTCGGTGTGGGTCTCGACCGGGGACAGCTCCCGGTTCCAGGGCGCGGCCGACCCGTTCGCGCTGAACGTGTACGACCTCGACAAGATCTACGGCAAGATCTACCACGTCACCGCGGACGGCGCCGGCGTGCCGGACAACCCGTACTACACCGCCGGGAACCCGAACTCCCTGCGCTCGAAGGTGTTCGCGAGCGGTTTCCGCAGCCCGTTCCGGTTCGACCTCGACGCGAGCACCGGCCTGCCGGTGGTCGGCGACGTCGGCTGGGGCACCTGGGAAGAGATCAACTTCGTCCAGAAGGGCGCGAACCACGGCTGGCCGTGCTTCGAAGGCAACCAGCCCAGCGACGGCTTCTCCGCGATGCCCGCGTGTGCTTCGGCCGTGAACACCCCGCCGATGCTGGCGATCCGCCACGGCCAGGGCGTCGACAACGGCAACAGCGTCACCGCCGGGATTGTCTACAATGGAGAGTCGTACCCGGAGGAATACCGGGGTGCGTACTTCTTCGGCGACTACGCCACGCAGAAGCTGTGGACGGCCAAGTACGACACGCAGGGCCGCGTCGTACGCCAGCCGGAGACGCCGCCGAAGTTCACCGGCATCGGCGGTCCGGTCAAGTTCGCGGCAGCGGCCAACGGTGACATCGTGTACGCCGACATCTACACCGGCGTGCTGCGACGGCTCAGTTACACCACCGGGAACAAGGCGCCGGTCGCGGTGGCCACTTCGGAGACGAACCCGGAAACACGGACCGTTTCCTTCGACGGCAACGCTTCCTACGACTTCGACAACGACCCGCTGACCTACGAGTGGGACTTTGGCGACGGCACCACCGGCACCGGGGCGAAGGTCAGTCACGCCTACGGGGCGGGCATCGAGAAGTTCACCGCCAAGCTGACGGTGAAGGACGGCCTTCAGGCGTCCGGGAGTACGGACATCGCCGTGGCGCCCGGAAACCACTCGCCGAAGCTGGTCATGACCGATCCCGGCGACCGTCTGTTCGCGGTCGGCGAAGAGGTCAAGGCCGGTGCGACCATCACCGACACGGAGGACGGCGCCCTGCCGGTCACCTGGACCACGCTGATCCGGCACTGCCCGGAAAACGCGGTCTGCCACGCGCATCCGGACCACGGCGCCACCGGCCCCAAGTTCACCATGCCGTTCACCGACCACACGGACTCCAACCTGGAGTTCACCGCGTCGGCGACCGACAGCGCCGGTGTCACGGTGTCCAAGACCTACATCGCGAAGCCGCGTGAGCACCGCCTCACGCTGGTCGGCAACGTGGCCTCGGCACTCGGCATCACGCCGGAAGGCGGTGCCTCGTCGGCGATGGTGGTCGAAGGCGCGACCGTGGAGATCCAGGCGGCCGAGGTCGCTTCGGACGGTTCGTCGACGTTCACCGGCTGGTCGAACGGGGCGACCGGGCGGCTGACCAACGTCACCATGGGCACCACCGATCTGACACTGACGGCGAACTACATCACGCCGATCGACAAGCGCTACCGCGACGAACCCGCACTGGCGCAACGACTCGGCGCGCCGACCGCACCCGAGGCCGTCGACGGCACTGTCCGCTTCCGCACTTATGAGCGCGGCCGTCTGTACTGGTCGAAGGACACTGGCGTCAAGCAGATCGAGGGCGAGATCCTCAAGAAGTACCTCGCCGCCGGTGGGCACAAGGAGTTCGGCCCGCCCGCGACCGACGAGCTGATCACGCCGGACACCACCGGGCGGTACAACGACTTCCCGATGTGGCCCGGCAAGATGCAGTCGTCGATCTACTACACGGTGAACACCGGCGCGCATCCGGTGTTCGGCCGGATCCGGGTGAAGTGGATGGCGCTGGGCGCGGAGGCCGGTGAACTCGGCTACCCGGCGACGGACGAACTCGGGACGCCGGACGGGATCGGCCGGTTCAACCACTTCAGCAAGAACGCGTCGATCTACTACACGGTGCAGACCGACGCGAGGGCGATCTGGGGCCGGATCCGCGCGAAGTGGGAAGAGCTCGGCTGGGAAGCGGGCCCGCTGGGGTACCCATCGACCGACGAACTCGGGACGCCGGACGGGATCGGCCGGTTCAACCACTTCACCAAGGCCGGGTCGGTCTACTGGACGATGCAGACCGACGCGCACGCGATCTACGGCGCCATCCGGCAGCGCTGGGAGGCGCTCGGCTGGGAGACCTCGTACCTGAGGTACCCGACGTCCGACGAGTTCGGCGTCACCGGCGGGCGGCAGAACAACTTCCAGGGCGGCTACGTGTTCTGGAACGCCTCTACCCGCGTGGTGACCGACCGCCGCTGGTAGCGACCTGAGTACATGAAGGCCTCCTTCCTTGCGCTAGGCGCAGGGCCCCGGCAAAGTCGGTTGTGGCTGGTTGGTGGTCAGAGTCCGAGTAGTTGTAGTGGT
>NZ_JBFBBY010000278.1:0-6059 GCF_040682875.1 Amycolatopsis sp. NPDC051071
GTCGAGGATACCTTCGTACAATACGAGCGCGGTGCGGACACAGTCCCGGTCCCTCGGCTGAGCCGAGGGAAGGGGGCCTTCACGCGCCGCCGTTGTGACTGGTGGTGCTGCGGGGGCTCGTGATTGCCTTCGGGACGGGCGAGGGGAACCCCTCAGCCGAACAGCGCCGGAAGCGTGCGCTCCCAAGGCTCCCGAAGCTCGTCCAGGGTGAACTCGGTGATGTCCTGGAGTTCGAGCGAGCCCGACTCCGGGTCCACCACACCGGTCTTGCGCCACGGCAGGCCACGCGCGGTGAGCATCTCGGTGAACCGCAGTTCCTCGGTGCGCGGCACGGCGACCAGCACCCGCCCGGCGGACTCCGAGAACAGCTGCACGAACGGGTCCTGCTCCGCGTCGAGGAAGACCCGGGCACCGCACTGTCCGATGAGGACGGTCTCGACGAGGGTCTGGATCAGCCCGCCGTCGGAGATGTCGTGCGCGGCGGAGATCATGCCGTCGCGTGAACCGGCGATGAGGATGTCGGCGAGCAGCTTCTCACGCGCCAGATCCACGCGAGGCGGACGTCCGCCGAGGTGGCCGTGCAGCTCGCGCGCCCACGCGGAGCCGTCCAGCTCGTCATGGGTTTCACCCAGCAGCAGCAGGGTTTCCCCGGCCTCCGCGCCGATACCGGTGGGGATGCGGCGGGTGACGTCGTCGATCACGCCGAGCACGCCGACCACCGGGGTCGGCAGGATGGCCACGTCACCCGTCTGATTGAAGAAGCTGACGTTGCCGCCGGTGACCGGGATGCCGAGTTCGACGCAGCCGTCGGCGAGACCGTGCACGGCCTGCTCGAACTGCCACATCACGCCAGGGTCGGTCGGCGCGCCGAAGTTCAGGCAGTCCGACACCGCGACCGGCTTCGCGCCGCTGGTGGCGACGTTGCGGTACGCCTCGGCGAGTGCGAGCTTCGCACCCTCGTAGGGGTCGAGGTAGACGAACTTGCTGTTGCAGTCGGTCGAAACCGCGACACCGCGGCCGGTCGACTCGTCGATCCGGATGACGCCGGAGTCCGACGGCTGCGAGAGCACGGTGTTGCCGCGCACGTAGCGGTCGTACTGGGAAGTCACCCATTCCTTCGACGCCTGGTTCGGCGACGCGATCAGCTTGAGGATGTCGGCACGCAGTTCGTCCGAAGTGGACGGTCGCGGCAGCGACGCCGACGTGTCGGCCTGCAGGGCGTCCTGACCGGCCGGGCGCTGGATCGGCCGGTCGTACACCGGGCCCTGGTGCGCGACGGTGTGCGCCGGGACGTCGACGACGACCTCGCCGTTCCAGGTGATGACCAGGTGCTCGCCGTCGGTGACCTCGCCAATGTCGGTGGCGATGACGTCCCACTTCTCGCAGACCTTCATGAAGGCCTCGACGTTCTCCGGGGAGACGACCGCGCACATCCGTTCCTGCGACTCGCTGGACAGCACCTCCGCCGGGGTCATTCCCTTGGCACGCAAGGGAACCCGGTCGAGGTAGATGTGCATGCCGCCGTCACCGGCCGCCGCGAGCTCCGACGTCGCGCAGGACAGCCCGGCACCGCCGAGGTCCTGGATGCCGACGACCAGCTTCTGCGCGAACAGTTCGAGACAGCACTCGATGAGCACCTTCTCGGTGAACGGGTCGCCGACCTGGACGCTGGGGAGCTTCTTGCGGCCCCCCGACGATTCGTCGCCGGAGAAGGTGTCGCTCGCCAGCACGGACACGCCGCCGATGCCGTCGAGGCCGGTGCGCGCGCCGAACAGGATGATCTTGTTGCCCTTGCCGGAGGCGAAGGCAAGGTGCAGGTCCTCGACGCGCATCGCGCCAACGCACAGGGCGTTGACCAGCGGGTTCCCGGAGTAACTCGGATCGAATACGAGCTCGCCGCCGATGTTCGGCAGGCCGAGGCAGTTGCCGTAGCCGCCGACCCCGGCGACCACGCCGGGCAGCACGCGCCGGGTGTCGGGGGCGTCGGCCGGGCCGAACCGCAGCGCGTCGGCCACGGCCAGCGGGCGCGCGCCCATCGCCATGATGTCGCGCACGATGCCACCGACGCCGGTCGCGGCGCCCTGGTAGGGCTCCACATAGGACGGGTGGTTGTGGCTCTCGACCTTGAAGGTGACCGCCCAGCCCTCGCCGATGTCGACGACGCCGGCGTTCTCGCCGATGCCCGCGAGCATCTTCTCCTTCATTTCGGGAGTGGCCGTCTCACTGAAGTAGCGCAGGTGCTTCTTCGAGGACTTGTACGAGCAGTGCTCGCTCCACATCACCGAGTACATCGCCAGTTCGGCGTCGGTCGGACGACGGCCGAGGATCTCCCGGATCCGGGCGTACTCGTCGTCGGCGAGGCCGAGTTCGACGTACGGCTGGGTCTGTTCCGGGGTCGCTCCGGCAACTGCGGTGGTGTCGACTGGGATGTCAACGGTGCTGGTCACGGTGTCCACATCAGGGTTCGCCACGGCCCAAGATTAGGCCAGTGGAGCGACGCTCCTCCGTTGAGGGTGGTGGCGGGGGCATGGATGGATAAGTGAGGGGTCTGTTCAGCTCGCGGTCGCCCAGGGATAAATCGGTCGCGCCGCCGGTACCGATCCGCCTACCGTCGATAATCGTGCTTTCCGCCACATATCCCCTTCCGCGACTGCGGTTGCCTGCCAAGCCGACCGCCTGGCGCTACCTGCTCGCGATGATGCTCGCGCGGCCGGGACTGCTCGCCGTCTCGGCGATCAGTGGTGCGCTGTGGTCGCTGCCGATCGCACTGCTGCCGGTCGCGATCGGCCGCGGTATCGACGCGATCAGCCGGAGCGACGGCGACTCCGTCTGGCTGTGGGGTCTCATCGCCGCCGGGCTCGGGATCGCGCAGACGATCGCGGGCACGGTGCAGCATTTCGCCTCGTACGGCTGCTGGATCCACGGCGCCGGGGTCACCCAGCGACTGGCCACCGAGCACGCCGCGAAGCTGGGCGCGAACCTGCGGGACACGACCACCACCGGTGACGTGGTGGCGATCACCACCAGCGACATCAACCCGATCGGTGACTCCTTCGAGGTACTGGGCCGGGCGTTCGGCTCACTGATCGCGTTCGTCGTATGCGCGACGGCGCTGCTGACGACGTCACCGCTGCTCGGCGTGGTCGCGCTGGTCGGCGTCCCGCTGGCCGTGGTGGGCATCGGCCCGCTGCTGAAGCCGCTGGAGAAGCGCCAGACGAAGCAGCGCGAGGAGAAGACCGACGTCAACGCGCTGGCCGCGGATATCGTCTCCGGCCTGCGGATCCTTCGCGGGGTCGGCGGCGAGAAGCAGTTCCTCGACCGGTTCCGCCGCTCCAGTCAGCGAGTGCGGCTGGCTGGTGTCCAGGTCGGGCGCAGCGAGGCGTGGCTCGCGGCGGCGGAGGTCGCGCTGCCGGGCCTGGTCACGGTGGTCATCACCTGGCTGGGTGCGCAGATGACGATCACCGGCACCATCGGCGTCGGCGAGCTGATCACGTTCTACGGCGTCTCGGTGTTCCTGGTGGTGCCGGTGACGACGGCGACCGAGTTCGCCGGCGTGCTGAGCGCCGCGCTGGTCTCGGCGCGGAAGGTGTGCAAACTGCTGTCCACCGAACGCACGCTGGCCGAACCGGAGAACCCGCTGCCGCTGCCGGAAGGCCCGCTGGACCTGTACGACGAGACGTCCGGGTTCAAGGCCGAAGCCGGGAAGCTGACCGTCATCGACGTAGGTGCCGAAGCCGAAGCGGTGGCTTCGCGGATGGCGCGGTTCACCGATCCGGATGAACCTGCCCTGGCGGGCGGGGTCCCGGTGAACCGGGTCGCCCTCGGCGAACTGCGACGCCGGGTGGTCTACGCGCACAACCAGGACATCTGGTTCTCCGGAGTGCTGCGCGACCAGGTCACGCCCGCCGAACCGGGTGGCGTCGAGATCACCGAAGCACTGCACGCGGCGGACGCCGACGACATCGTGGACGCGCTGCCCGACGGCGTCGACGAGGTGATCGGCGAACGCGGACGTGAGGTCTCCGGCGGTCAGCGGCAACGGCTGAACCTGGCCCGCGCGCTGGCGACCGACGCCGACGTCCTGCTGCTCGACGAGCCGACTTCGGCCGTCGACGCGCATACCGAAGCTCGCATAACCGAACGCGTCGCGAAGCTGCGGCGCGGCAAGACCACCGTCGTGTTCAGTCAGAGTCCACTGTGGACTCACGTGGCCGATGTGGTCGTGAGTACGAAAGTGCCCGCATGAAAAAGCTGCCGCTGGCAGGCAAACAAGACGTCAGACGATGGATAAAGGAGACAGCGCGCGACAACAAGCGCGAGTTCTCCGTGATGCTCGGCCTGTTCTGCGTCGCGACCGCGGTGGGGCTGGCCGGGCCGCGACTGCTGGGCACGCTGGTGGACGAGGTGGCCGGCGGGACGACCACCACCACGATCACCGTGCTCGCGATCGTGTTCGTGGTCGTGCTCGGCACGCAGGCGTGGCTCAAGGGCCTGGCGAGGCTGCGGGCGCGGGTGTTCGGCGAGCGGATCCTGGCGCACAACCGCGAAGAGTTCGTCGGCAACGCGCTGAACCTGCCGCTGGGCACCGTCGAGGCGGCCGGTACCGGTGACCTGCTCAGCCGCGCGACCACCGACGTCAACCGGATCGATCACGCCGTGCGTCATGGCGCGCCCGAGATCCTGATCGCCGCGGTGACCGTGGTGTTCACCGTCGCGGCGATGGTGATCACGTCGCCGTTCCTGGCGCTGGGCCTGCTGGTCGCGCTGCCACTGCTGGTACCGGTGAACATCTGGTATCAGCGGCGGATCCCGGACGTGATGCGGCGGATGCTGGACAAATGGTCGGAACTGCAGTCCGCGACCCACGAAACGGCGGAGGGCGCGCGGACGGCCGAGGCGCTGAACCTCACCGGCCGCCGCGTCCGGACCGGGCACGACGGTCTCGACGCGTCGATGCTGGGTGAGCGCAAGATCCGGGCGTTGCAGATGCGGTGGATCCCGTCGCTGGAGATCAGCTACGTGCTGCCGGTCCCGGTGATGCTCGGGCTGGGCCTGCTCGCCTACTCGAACGGCTGGGAAGGGCTCGGCACGATCACCGCGATGCTGCTGTACTCGCAGATCATGACCGGCCCGCTGAACGAGGCGCTGTTCTGGCTCGCGGACATGCAGGTCGCCGGTGCCTCGCTGCGGCGGCTGCTGGGCGTGCGCCCGGCACCGCCATCGGACGTGGTCGCGGACTCTCCACGCGGGCAGGACATCGAGGTCAGCGACGTGCGCTTCGGCTACACCGAGGGCCGCGAGGTCCTGCACGGCATCGACCTGCGCGTGCCGCGCGGTGAACGGCTGGCGATCGTCGGCCCGTCCGGCGCCGGGAAGTCGACGCTGGGCAGGCTGCTGGCCGGGATGTCCGCGCCGACGTCGGGTTCGGTGCGGATCGGCGGGGCCGAGGTGTCGAAGCTGCCGGACGACGTCCTGCGTGGCGAGGTCCTGCTGCTGACCCAGGAGCACCACGTGTTCGCGGGGACACTGCGGGACAACCTCACGCTGCCCGCCGGTGACTGGACCGACGAGAAGCTGCTTTCCGCGCTGGCCTCGGTCGGCGCGTCCGGCTGGGTGGCGAGCCTGCCGGACGGGCTGGACACCCGCGTCGGGGCCGGGGCGGTCGCCGTCCCGGCGGCGATGGCGCAGCAGCTCGCGCTGGCCAGGGTGGTGCTGGCCGACCCGCATACGCTGGTGCTGGACGAGGCGACGTCGCTGCTGGACACGGGTTCGGCGCGGGAGCTGGAGCGGTCGCTGACCGCGGTGCTCGAAGGGCGGACAGTGATCGCGATCGCGCACCGGCTGCACACCGCTGCCGCCGCGGACCGGGTCGCCGTCATCGAGGGCGGCCGGGTGACCGAGCTGGGGTCGCACGCGGAGTTGCTGGCGGCTGGTGGGCCTTACTCGGCGCTGGTGGCGGCGGCGTCCTGAAGTGGAGAGTGTCATGAGGGGTCCCCATAGGACAAAAAATGTCCTATTGGGGCCCCAGAAGACACCGACCGCCGTGGGCACCAAAGCCT
>NZ_JBFBBY010000279.1:0-5980 GCF_040682875.1 Amycolatopsis sp. NPDC051071
AAGAGAGCAAGGGACCTTTGCTATCACTTTCTTAAAGAGAGTGATAGCAAAGGTCCCTTGCTCCCTTGAAAGCCTCTGACCAGCGAAAGGGCCACACGGAGACTTCCCGGACGGCCCTTTTCGCGGTATACGAGCCTCAGGCCTTGCCGACCTTCCGCAGCTCGTGCGGCAGCGCGAAAGCGATCTTCTCGTTCGCCGTGGTGACCTCGTCGACGTTGCCCCAGCCACGCTCGGCCAGCCACGCCAGCAGGTCCATGACCAGTACCTCCGGCACCGAAGCACCGCTAGTGACGCCGACGGTCTCGACGCCTTCGAGCCACGCTTCGTCGACCTCGTGCGCGAAGTCGACCAGGTGCGAAGCGCGCGCCCCCGCCTTCAGCGCGACCTCGACCAGCCGCTTCGAGTTGGACGAGTTCGTCGAGCCGACCACCAGCACCAGGTCGCACTCGGCGGCCATGGCCTTGACCGCGACCTGGCGGTTCGTGGTGGCGTAGCAGATGTCGTCGCTGGGCGGGTCGGCCAAGCCGGGGAACTTGTCCCGCAGCTGATCGACACGCTCCATGGTCTCGTCAACCGAAAGTGTGGTCTGCGAAAGCCAGATGACCTTCGAGGGGTCGCGGATCTCGACCTTGTCGACATCTTCGGCGGTGTCGACGAGCTGCACCTTGTCGGGAGCTTCACCGGCGGTGCCTTCGACCTCTTCGTGGCCTTCGTGACCGATCAGCAGGATGTCGTAGTCGTCCTTCGCGAACCGGTTGACTTCCTTGTGCACCTTCGTCACGAGGGGGCAGGTCGCGTCGATGGTCCGCAGATTGCGCTCGGCCGCCTCGGCGTGCACCGCGGGCGAGACGCCGTGCGCGGAGAACACCACCAGCTCGCCTTCGGGCACCTCGGAGGTCTCGTCGACGAAGATCACGCCGCGGTCGCGCAGTGTCTCCACGACGTGCCGGTTGTGCACGATCTCCTTGCGCACGTACACCGGTGCGCCGTAGAGCTCGAGTGCCTTTTCGACGGCGATGACGGCGCGGTCGACACCCGCGCAGTAACCGCGAGGCTTGGCGAGAAGGACACGTTTGCCACCTGCCGGCACACCGGACTCGGTGATCGTCGGACTGCCGGCGGGCGTGATTCCGGGACTCGCAGAACTCATGACCCCAGGGTACGGGCTGCCTCGGGGGCTCCTCGCACTCACGTTCGGGTGACCTGCGAACCCCTCTAAAGTATGTGCGTGGAGTCACGTCCCGTGAGCCGACCCACCCGTTCGGTTGGGCAGGATGGACGAGATACGGCAGGCTAGACGTATGAAGCCTCTCCCGCTCCCCCTCCGGGTCGCCGCGGGCCTCGCCGTCACCACCGCCGAGCGGGTTCGCGAACTTCCCAAGCAGCTCACCGGACTCCCGGTCACGGTGGTCAGCCAGGTGCTCCAGTTCTCCATGCGTGTCCAGCAGCACGTCACAGAACTGGCCATCAAGGGTGACGACGCGCTCGCCGGCCTGCGCCCCGTCGAGGACACCCCCGGCTGGGCCACTTTCGACGAGGACCTCCCGCCGGACCTCGGTGAACGCCGTTACGAACGCGACTCGTGCGTCATCCCGCTGCGGGAGGACACCGAGGTCCCCGCGCAGCGCGGCGAGACGAACGGCCACGCGCACGACCTGTCCGAGCTCGAACAGCTCACCGAAGACCCGTGGGCCGAGGAAGAGCGCGCGCTCGCCGAGGACCACGCCGATGGCGAGTTCGACAGCGTGCGTGCGCCCGTCGACTCCGGTCCCGCCGGGCTGGCCGACTACGACACGCTCACCCTCCCGCAGCTGCGGGCCCGTCTGCGCCGGTTCGACCTGACGCAACTGGAAGAGCTGCTGACCTACGAACGGGCGAACGCCGACCGCCCGTCGTTCGTCGGCATGCTCGCCCGCCGGATCGGCAACGTGAAGAAGGCGGAAACAGACGGCGACAGCGCGGAAGGCCAGTGAGCGCCGAGCCCGCTTCCGCTCCGGCGGCCCCGTCCACCACCGCCGAGAACCCGTGGCCGGTCCGCACGGTCGCCCGCAAGGTCGGCGAGTGGATCAACCGGCTCGGCGTGGTCTGGGTGGAGGGTCAGGTCACGCAGATCTCGGCCCGCCAAGGGACCAGCACCGCGTTCCTGACGCTGCGTGACCCGTCGGCGGACGTCTCGATGTCGGTGACCTGCCCGATGGGCCTGCTCCGCACGATCGAACCGCCACTGCGCGAGGGCGCGAGCGTCGTGGTGCACGCGAAGCCGACGTTCTTCATGAACCGCGGGTCGTTCAGCCTGCGTGCCAACGAGATCCGCGCGGTCGGCATCGGCGAACTGTTGGCGAGGATCGAGCGGCTGCGACGGCTGCTGGCCGCCGAGGGCCTGTTCGCTCCCGAGCGGAAACGCAAGATCCCGTTCCTGCCCAAGGGAATCGGCCTGATCACCGGCCGCGCGTCGGCCGCCGAACGCGACGTGCTGGTGAACGCGCAGGCCCGCTGGCCGCATGTCGCGTTCAAGGTGATCAACACCGCCGTGCAGGGTTCGCTCGCCGTCCCGCAAATCCTTCACGCACTGTCCAAACTGGACCGTGACCCGGACGTCGACGTCATCGTGATCGCACGCGGCGGTGGCAGCGTGGAAGATCTGCTGCCGTTCTCCGACGAGGCGCTGTGCCGTGCGGTGTCCGCTGCCGGTACCCCGGTGGTCAGCGCCATCGGGCACGAGCCGGACACCCCGCTGCTCGACCACGTCGCCGACCTCCGCTGCTCGACGCCGACCGACGCCAGCAAGCGGATCGTGCCCGACGTCCGCGAGGAGACCCAGCGGGTCCACCAAATGCGCGACCGCGGCCGCCGCGCCCTGCACGGCTGGGTGGACACGCAGGTCAGGCTGCTGACCCAGCTGCGCAGCCGTCCCGTGCTCGCCGACCCGCTCGGCCCGATCCAGCGGCGCTCCGACGACGTGGAGATCCACCGCGAACGCGGGCGCCGCGCGATGCTCACCCTGCTGGCCAAGGACCAGGCGGAGATCGCCAGCGCTCGAGCGCGGCTGACCGCGCTCGGCCCGGCGGCGACCCTCGAACGCGGCTACTCGGTGGTGCAGTACACCGACGCCGAAGGCAACCTCCAGGTACTCCGGTCCGTCTCCCAAGTCGCGGACGGCGCGAACCTGCGCGTCCGCGTGGTCGACGGCGCGTTCGGCGCCGTCGTCTCGGGAGAGGCGGAGAAGTAGGTGACGGTGACCTTCCTGCCTTTGACCGTCGACGCCGCCCAGCGCGCCGCCGCGCCGAACGTGCTGCACAACGCGCTGCTGACCGACCGCGCCGCCACCGAATGCTGGACTGTCCTGCTGGCGGGATGCGAGTTCGGCGTCAACCGGGGTCTCGACGCCCAGCTGCGGAAACTGTCCGAGGCGACGGCCGAGCACGTCGGCACCCGATGGTGGTTCGCGGACGGCTCCGCGCACCGCAAACGGGTGGCGCGGGCGCAGGAGAACCTCGTCGCGGCGATCGCGGAGGGTGACGGCCAGGAGTTCGCTCTCGCCTTCGTGGGTTACGACAACGCCATGGCCGGCGCGGTAGTCTGCGCGGGTATCGGCAAGCACCGACGTCCGGTAAAAGGAAGCACAGCGTGAGCGAGACCGCCGAACTCGGCTACGAACAGGCCCGCGACAAGCTCGTCGAGGTCGTCCGCGAGCTCGAAGCGGGCGGGCTTTCCCTGGAGCAGTCGCTCGCTCTCTGGGAAAAGGGCGAGCAGCTGGCCAAGGTCTGCGAACACCATCTCGAAGGCGCCCGCGAGCGGATCGAGGCCGCGCTGTCCTCCGTTGAGGACGAGAGCAGCAACGGTCAGTGACGTTCACCATGCTCCTGAGCGACCGAACAGCCGCGGGTATCTGAGAGACTGGGACCCCGCCGAGTTCCTGACCCGGGAGGCCTCATGCCCACCCCCACCCCGTCCGCCAGCTCTTCTCGACGCCGTGAAGCGCCCGATCGCAACCTCGCGATGGAACTGGTCCGTGTGACCGAGGCCGCCGCGATGGCCGCGGGCCGCTGGGTGGGGCGCGGGGACAAGATCGGCGGTGACGGCGCCGCCGTCGACGCGATGCGCCAGCTGGTCTCGACCGTCTCGATGCGTGGTGTCGTCGTCATCGGCGAAGGCGAGAAGGACGAAGCCCCGATGCTGTTCAACGGGGAAGAGGTCGGCAACGGCGACGGGCCGGACTGTGACGTCGCGGTCGACCCGGTCGACGGGACGACCCTGATGGCCAAGGGCATGCCGAACGCGCTGGCCGTGCTCGCGGTCGCCGAACGTGGTGCGATGTTCGACCCGTCCGCGGTGTTCTACATGGAGAAGCTCGCCGTCGGCCCGGACGCCGCGGGCAAGGTCGATCTGGCCGCCCCGGTCGCGGAGAACATCCGCCGGGTCGCGAAGGCCAAGAACTCCAGCGTCTCCGACGTCACCGTGTGCATCCTCGACAGGCCGCGTCACGAGCAGCTGATCAAGGAGGTCCGCGAGGCGGGCGCCCGGATCCGGTTCATCTCCGACGGCGACGTCGCCGGCGCGATCGCGGCGGCCAGGCCGAGCACCGGCGTCGACATGCTGCTCGGTATCGGCGGCACCCCCGAAGGCATCATCGCGGCCTGCGCGATGAAGTGTCTCGGCGGCGAACTGCAGGGCCGCCTGTGGCCGAAGGACGACGCGGAGCGCGAGAAGGCGCTGGCCGCGGGCCACGACCTCGACCGCGTGCTCGGCAACGACGACCTTGTCCGCGGCGACAACGTGTTCTTCTGCGCCACCGGCGTCACCGACGGCGACCTGCTGCGCGGCGTGCACTACCGCGCGGGTGGCGCGACGACCCAGTCGATCGTGATGCGGTCGAAGTCCGGCACCGTCCGGATGATCGACGGCTACCACCGGCTGACCAAACTCCGCTCGTACTCGTCCATCAACTTCGACGGCCACCTCGACGATTCACTGGAAGACGACGTAGTTCCCCCGCTCCCCTAAGGAGAATCCGTGCTGAAGCGCGTACTCGTGGTCCTGCTGGCGGCGATGGCCTTGACGCCGGTCGGGCAGGCCACGGGTGCGGGCGACCTCATCGGCGGCAGAGAGGCCGACGAGGCGTATCCGTTCGTCGTGTCGTTGCATTCGGCCTCCGGTAAGGCTTTCTGCGCCGGTTCGCTGATCGCGGCGGACTGGCTGGTGACGGCGGGACATTGCGTCGACGGCAAGAAGCCGGCGAACCTGAGCGCGCGGATCGGCAGCAACGACAACACCCAGGGCGGCGAAATCGCGAACCTCGCCGAGATCGTCGTCAACCCGGCCTACAACCCGGTGCCCGATCACGCGGGCGGCGATCTCGCGCTGGTGCGGCTGGCCGCTCCGGTGAAGACGGCCCCGATCACGATCGGCGCCGTCGTGGCTCCCGGGACCCCGACGCGGATGCTCGGCTGGGGCCAGACGTGCCCCACTTCGGGCTGCGACAAGGGCACCGCGAAACTTCAGCAACTGGACACGCGGATCGTCGAAGGTGTGCGCTGCACGGCGAAGTTCGACGGCGCCGTCGAGTTGTGTACTGACAACCCCGGCGGGAATTCGGGTTCGTGCTACGGCGATTCCGGCGGACCGGAGATCGCCAAGGTGGACGAAAAGTGGGTGCTGCTGGGCACGATCAGCCGTCCGGGTAACGCCGACCCGGTCTGCGCGACGTCGCCTTCGATCGCTACTTCCGTGGTGGCTTACGCGCAGTGGATCGCGGAGAAGATCACGCCTGCGGCTGCGCCCGCTCCGCCGTCTACGCCCGCTCCGCCTGCGTGACGTCCGCTCCGCCTGCCTGAGAGAGCCTCGAAGTGTCATGAGGGGTCCCCATAGGACAAAAAGTGTCCTATGGGGTCGGCGGATTCATGCGGTCGTCGCAACATGCTCTATTTAGGACAGTAGCAGGTTGAGTTTTTCTTGGGGTGTAAGCCAGTCCAGTGTTTTG
>NZ_JBFBBY010000280.1:0-5925 GCF_040682875.1 Amycolatopsis sp. NPDC051071
CTTGCGCCTAATTGGCGCAAGGAAGGGGGCCTTCCTGTACTTGGGGAGTGCGACCCCGCACACGACGGGTCGATCAGGCAGTCGGTGCCCAGTACAGGAGCCGGTTCGGGGAACCGGAGCCCGGGTTGGTCACCTTGTTCGGGGTGGCCGCGTTGATGAGCGCGGTCGCCACCTGGGCGGGTGTGGCGGTCTTGTTGTTCTGCAGGAAGCGGGCCGCGACGCCGACCACGTGCGGGGTCGCCATCGAGGTGCCGCTGATGGTGTTGGTCGCGGTGTCATTGGTGTTCCACGACGACGTGATGCTCGTGCCCGGCGCGAAGATGTCCACGAGGCTGCCGTAGTTGGAGAAGCTGGAGCGCGCGTCGGTGTTGGTGGTCGAGCCGACGGTGATCGCCTGGGTCACGCGGGCGGGGGAGAAGCCCGAGGCGTTCGCGTTGGAATTCCCGGCGGCCACGCCGTAGGTGACGCCCGCGGCGATGGAGCGGCGGACGGCGTCGTCGAGGGTGGTGGAGGCGCCGCCACCGAGGCTCATGTTGGCCGCGGCGGGCTTGACGTGGTTCTTGGTGACCCAGTCGATGCCCGCGATGACACCGGCGGTGGTGCCGGAGCCGGAGTTGTTGAGCACGCGGACGCCGTAGACGGTGGCGCCCTTGGCGATGCCGTACTGCGAACCGGCGATCGTGCCCGCGACGTGGGTGCCGTGGCCGTTGCCGTCCTGGGCGACGGCGTCGTTGTCGACGAAGTCGTAGCCGTTGCGGGCGCGGCCGCCGAAGGTCTGGTGGCTGATCCGCACACCGGTGTCGATGACGTAGACGTTCACACCGGCGCCGGTCGAGGTGTAGCTGTAGCGCTGGTCGAGCGGGAGGTTGCGCTGATCGACGCGGTCGAGACCCCAGGACGGCGGGTTGACCTGCGTCGCGTCGGCGCGGACGACCTGGTTCTGCTCGACGGACACGACCGACGGGTCGGCGGCGAGCCGTTTGGCCTGCCGCTCCGACAGCGACGCGGAGAAGCCCTTGAGCGACGTGCTGTAGACCTGCTCCACCTTCGCGCCGAACCGGTCCGCCAGCGCGCCCACGACGCCGGTGTCCTTCAGCGTGACGATGTAGCTGTTCGGAATCGCTTCGGCTGATCCCGCGGCGAGGATCGTGCCCTCGGCGGCCTGGGCGGGAGCGGCGGTCACGGTAATCGCCACCGCGACCGCGCTCGCCAATCCAGCACCGGTCAGCCAACGCGCTTGTCTCGTCTCTCGCATGCTTTCGTCCTGTCATTCGCAGGGGGGACCGGCCGGTCAAGACCACAGCAGCGGTAAGGCGGTCCAGCTCGACCGCATGGGACGGCGCCTGCCGGATCCCACGAAGATCGAGGTTATTGAGCGTTTGACATGTCCGATATCGACCGAATGGGGCAGGCCCCGACCTTCGTCTGGCGGCCATTAGCGGCGGGGTGCCCTGCACGGAAAGTGCTCTCCTGCCCCTCCGTACCCTGTGAAGGGAACATCTGCCGATCATCTGGAGCCCGAATCCCGTGCCAGCCACTTCGAGCCTGCGAGCCGACTGCGGAAACTGTTTCGGCCTGTGCTGCGTCGTCCCGGCGTTCGCGGCGTCAGCCGATTTCGCGATCACCAAACCGGCGGGCCAGGCGTGCCCGAACCTGGGCGAGGACTCCCGGTGCGGCATCCACGACAAGCTCCGCACAAAGGGCTTCACGGGGTGCACGGTCTACGACTGCTTCGGCGCGGGCCAGAAGGTCTCACAGGTCACCTTCGACGGCGACGACTGGCGAAAGACCCCGAAGACGGCGAAGTCGATGTTCGCGGTCTTCCCGGTCATGCGGGATCTGCACGAACTGCTCTACTACCTCACCGAGGCGGCCGCGCTGCCGACGTCCGCGCCGATCCACGCAAACCTGACCGGGATGATCGACCGGACCGAGGGGATGACCCTGGAGAAGCCCGAGGTGATCCGGAAGCTGGCCGTCCACGAGCACCGAGGCGCTGTGAACGGCCTGCTCCTGCGTGCGAGCGAACTCGCCCGCGCCGAGGTGCCGGGTAAGAAGAAGGACCGGCGCGGCGCCGACCTCATCGGTGCGAAGCTCAAAGGCGCGAACCTGCGGGGTGCGCTGCTGCGCGGGGCGTACCTGATCGGGGCGGACCTGCGGGACGCCGATCTACGCCGGGCCGACGTCATCGGAGCCGATCTGCGCAACGCCGACATCCGGGGCACGGACTTCCGCGATGCCCTCTTCCTCATCCAGTCACAGCTGGACGCGGCGAAGGGCGACGCGACGACGAAGCTCCCGGAATCGTTGTCCCATCCCGCGCACTGGTAGTCCTTTCATCCTGTGTGGACGATCTCCTGCGCCCAGTCGTCGCGTGGTTGGGTGTGCAGGCGCCAGTAGTGCTCGGCGATGTCGTCGGGGTCGAACGGTGTCCCCTTCGCGACCGGGCCGGCGGCGGTCACCGTGGCGACGTATAGGCCGGTACGGCGTCAGGCATCCCGGGGGTGGGAGTGCCCAAAGTGCGCATCGGGTGAGCGGTTTGCCTGCCAGACTGACGCGTATGCGTGCCGATCGCCTGGTGGCCACCCTCCTGCTGATGCAGGCCCGCGGCCGTGTCACGGCCTCCGAACTGGCCGGCGAACTCGAGATCTCCGTCGCCACGGCCCGCCGCGACCTCGAAGCCCTGTCCTCAGCGGGTGTGCCGGTGTATCCGCAGCCGGGCCGGGGCGGCGGGTGGTCGCTGGTCGGTGGTGCCCGGACCGACCTGAGTGGACTGTCGGCAACCGAGGCGCAGGCGTTGTTCCTGCTCGCGGGACCCGCCGCGTCGGTATCGCCTGAGGTCAAATCAGCGCTGCGGAAACTGGTCCGCGCGCTGCCGGACACCTTCCGCGCCGACGCGCAGGCCGCGGCGGACGCGGTCGTCATCGACCCGTCCCGCTGGGGCGAGCGGGAGAAGGAACGGCCCGGACCGCTGACCGTGCTGCAGGCAGGCATCGTTCGCCGCCGCAAAGTCCGCTTCGGCTACGCGAAGAAAGGCGCCGAACCGGTCGAGCGGATCGTGGATCCGTGGGGGCTCGTGGACAAGGACGACCTCTGGTATCTCATCGCGGGCACCGAGAAGGGCAGACGGACCTTCCGTGTGGACCGCATGTCCGACGCGGAGGTGAGTGACCTGCCCGCCGAGCGGCCGGACGACTTCGAGCTGTCGCGGGCGTGGGAGCAGGTGGTCGACGAGGTGGAGCGGCGTCGCTCCGGACTCGACGCCACCGTGCTCATCGCCGAGCGGCACCTGCCGATCCTGCAGGACCACTTCGGACGGCAGTCCGTCGTGGAGGAGACACTCGACGACGGACGTGTCCGTGTCACCGTGTCGGCGCCGGTGGCGTGGATGATCGCTCAGCAGCTGGCAGGCTGGGGTTCGATGATCGAGGTGCTGGGCCCGACCTCGGTCCAGGACGAGCTCGCGCGGATCGGCGCGGAACTGGTCGAGCGTTACGCGACCCCGGTGCGGTAGCCCTGCGGGCTGACGCCGTGCTCGCGTTTGAACGCGGTGCTGAGCGCGAACGAACTGCCGTAGCCGACCTGCCGGGCGACCGCGCCGATCGTGACGTCCGGTTGCTGGCGCAGCAGATCCGCCGCGAGGGCGATCCGCCAGCTCGCGAGGTAGGACATCGGCGGCTCGCCGACGGCCGAGGTGAACCGCCGCGCGAAGGCGGCCCGCGAAACACCGGTGTCGGCCGCGAGGCTCGCCACCGTCCACGGTTCGGAAGGCCTGTGCTGCAACAGTTTCAGTGCACGCCCGACGACGGGGTCGCTATGCGCGCGGTACCAGGTGGGCGCGTCGGTGCCGGGCCGGTCGAACCAGGTGCGCAGCGCGGCGACCAGCAGCAGGTCGAGCAACCGGTCCAGCACGGCCTCCTGGCCGGGCGAGTCTTTGACGATCTCCCCGGCGAGCAGCGGCACGAGCGGGTTCTCCCAGTCCTCGTCCCGGACGACCAGCAGCGACGGCAGCGCGTTGAGAAGCCGCTTGCTGATCTCGCCTTCCAGCGGGTAGGTGCCGGTGAGCAGCACGACGGGACCCGCCGGGTCACCGCCCCAGGTGCGGACGCCGAGGTCGGACAGCTCGGTGAGGTGTTTCCCTTCCGGTGTCAGGCATTCCTGGCCCGGCATGATCATCGCCTGCGGCGGTGTGGCCGGGTCGTCCGCGACGAGATACGGGTCGGGTCCGCGGGCGATGGCGATGTCACCGGTCCCCAAGTGGACGGCGTCACCGTGATCGGGCACGACCCACGACTCGCCCCGCACCTGGGCCATCACCGTCAGCGGCGCCTCGTCCTCGATGCGCAGCGACCACGGCGGCGTCATGACCGACTTCAGCAGGAACGCGCCGCGGGCGCGGGGTCCGTCGAGCAGACCGGCGAGGGGATCCATCCGGCAAGTGTAGACGATGAAACATGGAACAGAGCCTTTCAGCTATGTTCCGTCTCATCCTGAGGCGCTTGACTAAGGGTATGACAAACACGAAGAACAACGAGACGGTCCTGGTCCTCGGTGCGACGGGCAAGACCGGGCGCCGGGTGGCGCAGCGGCTGACCGGACAGGGGATCGAGGTCCGGAAGGCCTCCCGGCCCGGCTTCGACTGGGACGACCGGTCGACCTGGACAGCGGCCGTCACCGGCATCAGCGCGGCGTACCTGACCTATTACCCCGACCTCGCCTTCCCCGGCGCCGCCGAGGCGATCCGCGACTTCTCGAAGCTTGCCGTGGAGCACGGTGTCCGGCGGCTGGTCCTGCTGTCCGGTCGCGGCGAGGAGGAAGCCGTGGTCAGCGAGCAGGGTGTGCGTGACTCCGGTGCCGAGTGGACGGTCGTGCGGGCCAGCTGGTTCGCGCAGAACTTCAGCGAGCACTTCCTGCTGGAACCGGTGCTCGCCGGCGAGATCGTGCTGCCGGCCGGGCACGTCACCGAGCCGTTCATCGACGTCGAGGACATCGTCGACGTCGTGGTGACGGCGCTCACCACCGATGGCCACGACGGGCTGATCTACGAGCTGACCGGGCCCCGGCTGCTGAGCTTCACCGACGCCGCCGAGGAAATCAGCAAGGTCGCGGGGCGGGTTGTCCAGTATGTTCCGGTTTCCGCGGCCGAGTTCGCGGCGGGCGCGGCCGAACAGGGCGTGCCCGAGGAGGAGATCGAGGGCCTGACCGACCTGTTCACCCGCGTCCTCGACGGCCGGAACGAATCACTGACCGGTGACGTCGAGAAGGTGCTGGGCAGGCCCGCGAGGGACTTCTCCGAGTACGCCGCGAAGGCAGCGGCGACTGGGGTCTGGAATCGATGAAACGAGCGGGAATTGGAAGGGAGGCGACAGGGATGTCGACGCTGAGCGAGATCGTCCTGATCGCGGCCGTGGTCGCGGCGGGGTTGATCGCGGGGTTGTTCTACGCCTACACCTGCTCGGTCATGCCGGGACTGGCACGGGCCGACGCCCGGACCTATGTGACCGGGATGCGGGAAATCAACATCGCGATCCTCAACGGCTGGTTCGCGTTGAGCTTCGGCGGGGCGCCGCTGCTCGCCGCGGTGGCGGCGGGGCTGCACTTCCGGTCCGAGCTGCGGTCCGCGCTGCCGTGGATCATCGCGGGATTCGTCCTGCTGCTGGTGATGGTGATCGTGACGATGGCGGTGAACGTGCCGCTGAACAACGCGCTCGAAGCCGGGTTCGACGGCGACAACACCGACTTCGAGGCGCTGCGGGCGAAGTTCGAGGGTGTCTGGGAACGGTGGAACCTGGTGCGGACGGTTGCCGGGATCGGCGGCTTCGGGGCTCTGGTGGCGGGGCTGATCGTGCACGCCCGCGCCTGACCGGTCGCCTCCACACGCGTCATGAGGGGTCCCCATAGGACAAATTTCGTCCTATGGGGACC
>NZ_JBFBBY010000281.1:0-5801 GCF_040682875.1 Amycolatopsis sp. NPDC051071
CACCACATGATCAACCAGAGACCGTGCCTGCCCTCATCCAGGCCCACACCGACTTTGCCGGGGCCCTGCGCTAGGCGCAGGGAAGGGGGCCTTCACGTCCTTCCCCACGCGTGCTTGAAGGGCGATCATGCGTGCTGGAAGGCGGATCATGCGTGCTTGAAGCCGGAACTCGCGTGCTTGAAGCCGGAAGACACGGCGCGATCCGGCCTCGGCGTGATCGCCCTTCCAGCACGCATGATCGCCCTTCAAGCACGCATGATCGCCCTTCAAGCACGCGTGTGCGCCGGCTGGACGCGCGCTGGCTAGAGGGTCTTCACGGCGGCAAGGACGTCGGCAGGGTCGGTGCGGGTGGTGTAGTCCGGGTGTACGTCGATGTAGCGGATGACGCGGTCGCGGTCCACTACCAGGACGGTCGGGTACGGCAGCTCCCAGTCCGCCTCGCCGTTGATCTTCTCGACGTCGCCGATGAGCGTGTCGAACGCCGGTTTCGTCTCCGGGGCCAGGCGGAACGTGATGCCGAGCGCGCGCCCGAGTTCGTTGCCGACGTCGGAAAGCACGGTGAATTCGAGGTCCTTCGTGGACAGCGAATCGTCTGGCAGCTGCGGGCTGATCGCGATCAGCTTCACCCCCAGTTTCTCCAGCTCCGGCAAAATTTCCCGCTGATACGTGCGCAGCGCCAGGTTGCAGTACGGGCACCACGCGCCGCGGTAGAACACCACGACGGCGGGGCCTTCCGCGACTGAAACCCGGGTGCCGGTCGCGTCCGGGAGCGTGAAGTCCGGCATCACCGTGCCCGGTTTGGCGGCGGTCTCGGCGACCACATCGACGAACTTTTCGCGATCGGCCTTGAGCACCTCCGCGATCTCTGCCGGCACATGGCTCGCGACGTCGCCCCGCAGCTGGGCGAGGCCGGTGTTGAGATCCCCCATTTTCGACTCCTTGAGTTGTACTGATCGGTACAGTCCGGCCGACTGTACTATCCGGTACATGGACGGTCAACCGGCGAAGACCTCGCGCGGACGCCTGACCCGGGAAGCGATCGTCGACGCGGCGGCGGAGCTGATGTACGTCAACGGCGTCGCCGGAACGAGCGTCGACAAGGTGCTCGCGGCGAGCGGGGCCGGAAAATCGCAGATGTACCACTACTTCAAGAACAAGGATCAGCTCGTCGAGGCGGTGATCAAGCGCTACCTCGACGAAATCCTCGGCAACCAGCCGACCATTTTCGCACTGCGCGAGTGGGCCGACTTCGAGCAGTGGACGCGGGAGATCCTGGCCATCCAGAGCACGCCGAAGGGGCCGATCGCCTGCCCGCTCGGCAACCTCACCGGCGAACTCGGGGACGACCCGAAGATCGCGCCACTGCTCGACAACGCCTATCGCGAGTGGGAATCACATCTCGAAAAGGGCCTGAAGTCCTTGCAGGAAAAAGGAAAGCTGGCCGACGACGCCGACCCGGCCAGACTCGCGCAGACCGCGATGGCCTGCGTACAGGGCGGCCTGCTGATGGGGCACCTCCGGCACGACATCACCCCGATCGCCGACGCGCTCAAACTCGCGCTGGACCACCTGAAGAGTCACGCTCGCGGGTGAGCGCGGCGACCTCGTCGGCGAGTGCGTCGAGCACCTTCGCCACCGCGGGCCGCGAAGACGCACCCAGCCGGCAGACCGCTTCGACATGCCGCGCCGCCTTGATCCCGGCCAGCGGACGGCAGACCAGGCCGCTGCCCCGTCGAGTGTCCATTGTGTACCGGGGCAGCAACGCGATCCCGTGCCCGGCGGCGACAAGCCGTTCGGTGATGCGGAAATCGTTGATGCGCTGGACGATCTGCGGCCGCACGCCGGTGCGGATGATCAGCGACTGGAGGATGTCGTCGACCGGGAATCCGGCGTTGACGCTGATCCAGCGTTCATCGGCCAGTTCGGCGAGTTCGATGCGGCGCCTTTTCGCGAGCCGGTGGCCCGCCGGGAGCGCGACGTCGAGTGGTTCACGCAGCAGGTGCCGCGACTCCAGCCGTTCCGAGCCGAGCGGCGGCGCGTGCTCGTCCCGGTGCGCCACCACGATGTCGTAGTCCGCGACGAGGCCTGGCACGTCCGGCGGCGTCATGTCGATATCGCGCACGATGACGTCCAGCCCCTCGAATTCCGCCGTCCGGTGCAGCAAGCCGGGTAACAGCATCAACCCGGCCGACTGGAAGATCGCCATCCGGACCCGGCCGCGTGGTGCGCTCCGGTAGGTGTCCAATTCGGACTCCGCGCGGTCGAGTGCGGCGAGTACGTCGTCGGCGCGGGCGACCAGCGCGCGGCCCGCGTCGGTCAGCCGGAGGCCCCGGCCCGCCGGTTCGGTCAGCGAGAGACCGACGTCACTCTGCAACGCCCGCAGCTGCTGCGAAACCGCGGAAGGGGTGCAGTGCAAGGCTTTCGCGGCCGCCGTCACACTGCCGCGATCGGCGAACTCACGCAGGGTCCGCAACCGGCCGATGTCCATGTCGCCAGCATATGTGAAGCGAAACTGAACAGTCGCTGCAAATATTCTCGCTGGTCCTTCAAGGAATTACCCCGTAAGAGTGACGGTATGCCCGTCCGCGATCGTCTGCTCGCCCTGCTCGTCGTCGTCCTCTGGGGCTGCAACTTCCTCGCCATCCACGCCACCCTCGGGCAGTTTCCGCCGGTGTTCGCCGGCGGCCTGCGGTTCGCGGTCATCGCGATCCCGACGATCCTGTTCGTGCCGTGGCCGAAGGTGAAGATCCGCCATCTGCTCGGCTACGGGCTGGGCTTCGGCACCGGGCAGTTCATCTTCCTGTTCATCGCGATGGACATCGGCATGCCGACCGGGCTGGCGTCGCTCGTCCTGCAGGCGTCGGCCCCGTTCACCGTCCTGCTCGGCGCGTTCTTCCTGCGGGAGCGCGTCTCCGGGCGGCAGCTGGCCGGGATCCTGCTCGCCGTCGCCGGAATGGTGACGATCGCCTGGCAGCAGGCGGGGAACGCCGCCCTGCTGCCGGTGATCCTGACCCTGCTCGGCGCGCTGAGCTGGGCGTTCGGCAACCTGAGCACGCGAAAGGCGGCACCGGACAACCCGCTGAACTTCGTACTGTGGATGTCCGTGGTGCCGCCCCTGCCGATGTTCGCGCTGTCGCTGTTCATGGAGGGGCCCGGTGAGATCGGCCGCTCGCTGAGCACGCTGGGCACCTCGACCGGGCTGATCGGCCTCGGCGGGCTCGCCTACGTCGTGGTGTTCGGCACGATCGCCGGCTCCGGGATCTGGACGTCGCTGATGCGCCGCAACCCGGCGGGTGTGGTCGCGCCGTTCTCCCTGCTGGTGCCGGTGGTCGGGCTGTCGATGGCGTTCTTCGTCCTCGACGAGCGGCCGTCCCTGCTCGAAGTGATCGCGGCGGCCGTCGTCATCGGCGGCGTGCTGTTCGGTTCGACGAAACGCCGCGCGCGCGAGCCGGACTTCCTCGCTGAAGCCGAAACACCTCAGCCCACTGGGGTGCGGTGAGGCTCTTGGGCAACGCCGTCGGCGGGACGCCCTCCTCCCGGAGCCGGCGCCGCGTCTCGCGAGGGGCGGCGAGGATTTCGTCGATCCCCCGGCCTCGGCCGGTGAAGACCCGCTGGACGAACGCCTGATAGCGGTCGCGATCCGCGTGCTCGACGAGCGGACGCGTCCGGCGGGTCATGGTCAGCACACCGCCGTCGACGCCGGGCTTTGGGAAGAACGCGCCGGCGGGAACCCTGGTGACCAGGCGGAATTCGAACCACGGCCACCACTGCGCGGTCATCATGGTCGCGCCGCCGACGCCCGCGCGGCGGCGGGCGACCTCCCACTGCACGAGGAGGACGGCGTCGGTCCAGCCGGGCGCGTGCAGGACGTGGCGCAGCATCGCGGTGGTCAGATGGAAGGGCAGGTTGCCTGCCAGCACATGCGGCGCCGACGGCAGGGTGTGGTGCAAGAAGTCCGCGTTGACGATCTCCGTCGGCGGCGGGACGCGGCTCGCCAGCCGGGCGGCACGGCGACCGTCGAGTTCGACGGCGGTCAGTGGCCTGCCCAGCCGGTGCAGTGGCAGGGTCAGCGCGCCGTCGCCCGCGCCGATCTCGATGATGGGCCCGCCGGTGTCGGCGACGAGCCCGACGACGACGTCGATGATCTTCTGGTCGATGAGGAAATTCTGGCCGAGTTCATGACGGCCAGGACGCTGTGTGCGCAAGGGATCTCCGCGGCTTCGAGGTGAGCCGGGCAGCGTGAAGCCTGCCCGGCGATGACTCGCTCGGGCGGCGGTTCCTTGCTCTATACGCAGGATCCGCCGCTAGGCGCGGCGGATCCTGGTGAAGGCGGGGGCACACATGGCGGCGAAACTACCTCGGCGCGGCAATCTCACGCCAACGGTTTTCTACGCGCCGATCCGGCTGGTGCCGAGGTGCTCGACCGGGCCGGACAACGCCGACTTGACCCGGCGGGTGAGCTCGTCGGTGAGTACCTCGCTCTCGCCCTTCTCCCAGACGTGCCGGAAATCATGCTGGGCGCGGGCGACTTACCGGCCCTTCGCGACCTTCGCGAGTCGTTCGTCGCGCTCGTCGACGACGGCGACGCGTCGGCCGTGAAGCCCGCGAAGGCGGACCTGGTCCTGCGAGACGGCGTCGTCCGGCTGTTCCCGTCGGGCACCGGGCGGCAGTGGCTCACGTCGGCGCTGTGGACGGAGACGTTGCTCGCACAGCAGTCCGGGATCTGGCAGCGGCTGAAACTGTGCCGGCTCGACGGCTGCCGTTCGGCGTTCTACGACGTCTCGCGGAACAACAGTGGCGTCTGGCACGACGTGCGGACCTGCGGGAACGTCGCGAACCTGCGGGCGTCGCGGGAGCGGAAGAAAGCGCTCAGCTGAACGAGGACAACGCCGACGGGATCGGGATGTCGCCGCCGATGACGTCGAACCCCTGGTTCTCGGTGAGCGACTCGTCGAGCGTGGCGACCATGACGGCGGCGACGTCGGCGCGGGAGACACTGCCCGCTTCGAGGTGACCGGCGATCTTGACGTGCCCGGTCGGCTGGTCGTCGGTGAGCCTGCCGGGGCGGACGATCGTCCAGTTCAAACTGGAACGACGGAGAACACTGTCGGAGATCTGCTTCGCCAGCAGGATCGAGCGCACCAGGCGGTCGCCCTGATCCGGCGAATCCGCGAACTGCGCGGAAAGCTGCACGAACCGCGACACCCCCGCCTTCTCCGCGGCGCGGATCGCGGTGATCACGCCGTCACGATCGACGAGATTGACCGACGCCGGATCCGGATCGGGCGCGCCGATCGCGCTGATCACGACCTCGGCCCCGTTGAGCGCCTCGACGAGGTCGTCCGCGTCGGCCGTGACGTCCGCGACGACGGTCTCGGCACCGAGCCCGGCGACCTCCTCCGCGCGGCGACTGCTGCGCAGGCCCGCCCGCACCTGATGCCCGCGTCCCCGCAGAAGCCGGACCACGTGAATCCCCGTACGCCCCGAAGCACCCAGCACTGTGACCCGCATGACATCGAGTCTGCCCGAAAGCGGCGGCGAGTGCCTGGTCACCGGGGTCGTGAGTGTTTTGGGTCGTTCTAACGAACGGTGTTTTAGGTACCTACGGCGGGTGAGCCGGATAGCGGCCGGTCCTTGGAGGGCTCCTTGAGGGACCCAAAGTCCCTCAAAGTTCCCCTCACCCGTCCCGGAAGGCCGTCACGAGCCCCCACAGCACCACCAGTCACCACGGCGGCGCGTGAAGGACCCCTTCCCTCGGCTGGTCACTCAAAACCATGGCCGAGGGAAGGGGGCCTTCACGC
>NZ_JBFBBY010000282.1:0-5681 GCF_040682875.1 Amycolatopsis sp. NPDC051071
TTCTCTCACACGATCATGGGACTTAGACACTCACATGATCAACCAGAGACCGTGCCTGCCCTCATCCAGGCAACCGACTTTGCCGGGGCCCTGGGGTCAGCCGAGGGAAGGGGGCCTTCACGCGCGATCGGGCACTTACCTGGCTGGCCAGTAGACGGCGTGCCAGCCACCGCCCGCGGCGACCGCGCCGCCCGCGATCGTCCCGTCGAGACCGATCAGCTGCGCCCGGCTGAAACCGCCACCCGGCAGCGTGCCGAGGTCGGTCCGCTCGCCGTTCGCGTCCCAGAGCGTGGCCTTCCCCGCGCTGGCACCGACGACCCTGTCCCGCGCGTCGATGTCCTCGGCCGAGCCCGCGATGTCGGCGGACAAGCGGGTCATCGTCCCGTCCGCGGCCCACCGCACCGCGGCGTAGGTACCGGCGGCGTCGACGTAGCCCGAGCCGACCGAAACCCCGAAACCGTTGATCGCCAGCACATCCGTGGCATACGAGTTGGTCCAGCCGAGTTCGATCATGGTGCCGTCGGCGGTCCACTTCACCGCCGCGTACCGATCGTTGATCATGGTCCTGCCGACGATCTCACCGGAAGCGTTCAGGTCGGCGAACCAGCTCAGCTGGCCCTCCGGGCCGAGTACGGTGACAGCGCCGGTGGCGTCCCAGCGCAGGACCCGGATGCTGCCGTCTGCCGCGTAAAGCTGCCCGGCGATGAACCGCCCGTCACGAGTGATCGCGCTGGCGTAGTAGTTCCCCTCCAGCGGAGGAGCGGCGAGCACCGAGACATTCCCGGCCGAATCCCAGCGCAAACCGCGCCGGCGGCTGTCCGAGGTCGAACCCGTACCGACGATGACACCGGTCGAGCTGATCCCGTTGGCTTCCGTGGTCGAGCCACCCGGCGGCGCGGGCAGCTGGGTGATCGACCCGTCTTGTGACCACCGCACGGCCCGCGAATTCGACGCACCGGCGATCACCCCGCTCGCGTTGACCGCTTTCGCCGCCGCGAACCCGCCGGGCAGGGTCCCCAGCTGGGAAACCCGGCCTGCCTTGTCCCACTTAACCGCGACGCACGAGTGCGAGTGCGGTGCGTTACTGCAGGATTCCCCGATGAGCTGCCCGCGGTCACCGATCGCCGTCACCGACGTCTCGTTGGTGCCGGGCACGACGGCGAGTTCGATCGGACCCGCCGCCGCGGTCGCCACCGCGGGGAGGGAGAACGGAAGTGCCACGGCGACCGCGGCCATGACGAGTAGACGTTTACCCCGCTGCATGAACATGTTTCCCCTATGCGACCCCCATGGCCCCGCGCTCTGCGGGACTTTCGCCGCATAGGGGAACACGTCTCAGCGATGTGACAGGTTGCCCTGAAGTGTCAACTTCGACTATCCGGCAGGCCAGTAGACGGCGTGCCAGCGGCCGGCTTCGTTGGAAGCCAGGCCGATGATCGTCCCGTTCGGCCCGATGCGGCTCGCGGAACTGGAGGTGCCACCCGGCAGCGTGCCGAGGACCGTCTTCACCCCACGAGCGTCCCATTTGACCGCGATGTTGTCTTCCTCCCCGACGATCGCCCCGGTCCGGTCGACGTCGTTCCCCATCCCGCGTTGGGTCGAAAGCGTCGTCCGGGTCCCCGCCCGGTTCCACTTGACCGGGCTTTCCGTACCGAAGGCCAGATAGCCGCCACCGGCGACCACACCGGCGTTGCTGACCGCGTTCGCCCAGGCCGGATCCCGCTCGGGCCAGTCGAGCCAGGTCATCCGCCCGTCGCGCTCCCACCGCACGGGTTTCGGGTTGCCGTTCAGGTCGGCGCTCCCGACGATCACCCCGAGGTCGTTCATGGCGTTTCCGGTGCTGTACGGGTTGCCAGGCGAAAGGTCGGTGATGGCTCCGGCGAGATTCCACCGCACCACGTGGTTGTTCCCGGCGGCGTCGGACGCCGTCCCGCCGACGATCCGGCCGTCCGTGGTGATCCATTCCGCGCTGCCGGCGGACCCGCCAGGCAGCCCCCCGAGGTCCACCACCTTGCCGTCCGGATTCCACCGCACGGCATGCGTCTTCCCGTCCGCCGCGTGCCCGGCGCCGATGACGACGCCGCCGTCGGTGATCGCGTTCGCGGTGGCGTAGTCACCACCGGGCAGGTAGGGCAGCGTGGTGACGGTCCCGTCGGCTGCCCATTTGACCGCCGCCCGGTTCCCTTCGATGTCCTTGTGGGCCCAGCCGACCGCGATCCCGCGATCGTTGATGTCCACGGCTTTGCTCTGCTCGAAGCCGAGCCCCGGCAGGGCGGAGATCCGGCCCCGCCCGTCCCATTTCGCCGCGTGGTCCTTGATCTGGCCGTCGAGCGGCGTGGACGAACCGACCATGACGCCGTCGGCGTTGATCGCGACGACCTGGCTGAACTGGTCGCCCGGCAAGGTGCCGAGGTCGATCGGGGCGGGCGCGGTCGCCGCGGCCGCCACGCCGGGCAGCATCAGCGGCAGTGCCGCGAGCGAACCGGCCACTGCGAGAACTCTTGTACTCCGGTTGAATGACATGGCTCCCCTTCGCGGCAAGTTCGACCGCCCCCGTCTCCACGGAGGCTGGAAAACCCTCCTGCCGCGGAGGGAACACGCGTCAGCGATGTGACAGGTTGCCCCTGACTGTCAACCAATCAGGCGTGCTCGGCCGACGCCGCCGCCTCCAGGCCGAGGATGCTGATCGACCGCTCCCGCATCTCGACCTTGCGCACCTTGCCGGTCACCGTCATCGGGAACTCCTCGACGACGTGGACGTAACGCGGGATCTTGTAGCGCGCCAGCTTTCCCTCACAGAACTCCCGCACCGCCTCGGCGGTCAGCGGGGTGGCGCCCTCGCGCAGGCGGACCCACGCCATCAGCTCCTCGCCGTACTTCACATCGGGGACGCCGATGACCTGCGCGTCGAGGATGTCCGGATGGGTGTAGAGGAACTCCTCGATCTCGCGCGGGTACAGGTTTTCACCACCGCGGATGACCATGTCCTTGATCCGGCCGGTGATGTTGACGTACCCGTCGGCGTCCATGATCGCGAGGTCACCGGTGTGCATCCAGCGCGCCGCGTCGATCGCCTCGGCCGTCTTGCCGGCCTGCTCCCAGTAACCGAGCATCACCGAGTACCCGCGCGTGCAGAATTCGCCGGGCTCGCCACGCGGCACGGTCAGCCCGGTCTCCGGGTCGACGACCTTGACCTCCAGATGCGGCCCGACGCGCCCGACCGTGGACACCCGCCGCTCCACCGAATCGTCCGCGCGGGTCTGCGTGGACACCGGCGAGGTCTCGGTCATCCCGTAACAAATCGACACCTCCGCCATCCCCATCCGGTCGATGACCTGCTTCATCACCTCGACCGGACAAGGCGAACCGGCCATGATCCCGGTGCGCAGTGAAGAAAGGTCGTAGGAAGCGAAATCCGGGTCGGCCAGTTCGGCGATGAACATCGTCGGAACCCCGTACAGCGACGTACATTTCTCCGCCGCGACGGCCTCCAGGGTGGCCTTCGGCTCGAACGCCGGCGCCGGGATGACCATGCACGCGCCATGGGTGGTGGCGGCGAGATTGCCCATCACCATGCCGAAGCAGTGATAGAAGGGCACCGGGATGCAGACCTTGTCTGCTTCGGTGTAGTTGCAGAGCTCGCCGACGAAGTAGCCGTTGTTCAGGATGTTGTGATGGCTGAGGGTGGCGCCCTTGGGGAAGCCCGTGGTGCCGGAGGTGTACTGGATGTTGATCGGGTCGTCCGCGGAGAGCTCGCTCTGCCGGGTGGTCAGGCGCGCACGGTCGGCCTTGCGGCCGATCTCCAGAAGTGACGGCCACGCGGGGCTTTCGAGCAGCACGACGTGTGCCAGCGCCGGGCATTTCGGCCCCGCCTCGGCGATCATGCCCGCGTAGTCCGAGGTCTTGAACGACTCCGCGGCCACGATGAGCTTGATCCCGGCCTGGTTCAGCACGTACTCGAGTTCGTGCGAGCGGTAGGCCGGGTTGATGTTGACCAGGATCGCGCCGATCTTCGCGGTGGCGTACTGGGTGAGCGTCCACTCCGCCCGGTTCGGCGCCCAGATGCCGACGCGGTCACCCTTGGCGATGCCGAGGTCCAGCAGGCCCAGCGCGAGCGCGTCGACGTCGGCGGCCAGTTCGGCGTAGGTCCAGCGCTTCCCCGCCGCGCGGTCGACGAGCGCGTCACGATCACCGAAGGCGGCGGCGACGCCATCGAAGTTGTCCCCGATGGTGTCCCCCAGCAACGGGACGGCCGAGATTCCCGATGCATAGCTGCGCCGATGGGTTCCCGGCGGGAAGGCGTGCCTCGAAGCCGGTAGTTCGGGGGCGTCAGGCATGGGGACTCCTGCGTTCGGCGGCAGCGACCCATCGAGTCTAAGAACCCCCGGTGACCTGGGCCACCTGCGAGTGGAGACCCGTGACACCTCGGGGAAAACCCGGAGGCCGGGCTCCGGTATGCCCGATATCGTCGGGGACATGCGCCTCTACATCGTCGACGCCTTCACCTCCGAGGCCTTCGCCGGCAACTCCGCCGGGGTCGTGCTGCTGGACTCGCCGGGCGACGCGGGCTGGATGCAGTCCGTCGCGGCGGAGTTGAAGCACGCCGAGACCGCCTTCGTCGAGGTCGGTGGCGAAGGCCCGAAGCCGCTTCGCTGGTTCACGCCGGAGACCGAGGTCGACTTGTGCGGGCACGCGACTCTCGCGACCACGCACGTCCTGGGCGGCAAGCAGACCTTCACGACGAGAAGCGGTGAGCTGCGCTGCGGAACCGAGGACGGCTGGGTGTCGATGGACTTCCCGTCGGACCCGCCGCGTGAATCCGACGACGACCTGTCGGCGATCCTGCCGGGCGTCGAGTTCGAGTACGTCGGACGGAGTCATCAAAACCTGTTCGCGGTGGTGGACGACGCTTCGGTGGTCCGGTCCCTCACGCCGGACCTCGCCGCGCTGCGCGCTCACTGGACCGGACGGCTGATGGTGACCGCCCCGGGTGACGTCGACGGGGCCGACTTCATCACCCGGTTCTTCGCGCCGGGCGTCGGCATCGACGAGGACCCCGTCACCGGTTCCGCGCACTGCGCTCTGGCGCCTTATTGGGCCGCACGCCTCGGCCGGGACGAACTCGTCGGCGAGCAGGCCTCCGCGCGTGGCGGCATCGTGCGGATGCGTCTCGAAGGTGACCGCGTCCTGCTTTCGGGGCAAGCGGTCACCGTGGCCAGCGGGGAGTTGCACGTCTGATGCGCTTGATCCTGAATGTCATCTGGCTCGTGCTGTGCGGCCTGTGGATGGCGCTCGGCTACATCGTCGCGGGCATCATCTGCTGCGTCCTGATCGTCACCATCCCGTTCGGGCTGGCGTCGTTCCGGATCGCGGCCTACGCGCTGTGGCCGTTCGGCCGCACCGTGGCCGACCGGCACGACGCCGGCGCGGCCTCGACGATCGGCAACGTCATCTGGTTCCTCTTCGCCGGGCTGTGGCTCGCGATCGGGCATGTGCTGACCGGGGTCGCGCTGTGCGTCACGATCATCGGGATCCCGCTGGGCGTGGCGAACTTCAAGATGATCCCGGTTTCGCTGATGCCGCTGGGCAAGGAGATCGTCGAGCTGCCGTAGGGCGTTGGTCAGCCCCGTGTCGAAGTGTCATGAGGGGTCCCCATAGGACAAAAAGTGTCCTATGGGGAC
>NZ_JBFBBY010000283.1:0-5527 GCF_040682875.1 Amycolatopsis sp. NPDC051071
GCAAGGAAGGGGGCCTTCATGTACTTCAGGCAGGTACTTGGGGACGGTGTGAAGGCCGAGTTTCCTCGGCTGAGCCGCGTGAAGGGGGCCTTCACGCGGCGTCGTTGTGGCTGATGTGGCTGATGTGGCTGCTGGGGCTGTTGTGGCTGTTGTGGCTGCTGGGGCTGCTGGGGCTGCTGGGGCTGCGCGTGATGCCCGGAGCGGGGTGAGGGGAACTTTGAGGGACCCTGGGTCCCTCAAGGGTCCTTCGCTGCGTCCCTCAACGGGTACTTCACGGACCGCAGTCTCAGGCCCCCGCCGCGTTGCGAAAGTGGCTTCCGCAACCTCAAGAGCCCCGTGAGGGTGGTCGCGAGTGGCAAGTGAACCACTCACGACGCGCGGCCCCACCACGCAAGAAGGCAAGAACGCAAGAATGACCTCAGAAAATACGCCGCAGCGGAATCGGGCCCCGTGCCCGCTTCCGCCACTCACGCGGATAGCCGAGCGAGACCTCCTCGAACCGCACCCCGTCCGCCTCCGTCGAGCGCGGGATGTGCAGGTGCCCATAGACGGCGACCTCCGCGCGGAACCGCAGATGCCAGTCCTCGGTTTCCGTCGTCCCGCACCACAGCGCGAACTCCGGGTAGTACAGCGGCGCGGTCGGGTGGCGGTGCAGCGGCCAGTGCGACATCAGGATCGTCCCGTGGTCCTCGGGGATCGCCTCCAGCCGCTCGGTGCTGATTTTCACCCGGTCGGCGCACCAGGCCTGCCTGCTGGGGTATGGGTCGGGGTGAAGGAAGAACTCGTCCGTGCACAGCACACCGGCGTCCCGGGCCTGGTCGATCGCCGTCTGCATCGGCAGCCCCTCGGCCGCCGGGGCGCGCCAGCTGTAGTCGTACAGCACGAAAAGCGGGGCGATCGTCAGCGGTTTCTCCTGGTGTTCCCACACCGGGTACGGATCTTCGGGGGTGAGTACGTCGATCTCCCGGCATCGTTCGACCAGGTGCTCGTAACGTGCTTGGCCCCGCAGCTGGCATTCGTCCTTATGGGTGGTCCACAACTCGTGGTTGCCGGGCACCCAGACGACCTTCGCGAAACGTTCCCGCAGGGTCTTGAGCACCTCGATCACGGAGTCGGCGCGTTCGGCGACGTCACCGGCCACGAGCAGCCAGTCGTCGGGGGTCCGGGGTACGACCTCGTCGACGATCGGGGCGTTTCCCTCATGGGTGACGTGGAGGTCGCTGGTGGCGAAGAGATGCGGCACTCCACCACCGTAGCTTCACCCGGACCGGGGAACCGCCAAGACCGCATCACGGCGTAACCGGCCCGACGCGAGGACGCCCAGGACGATCAGTCCCGAAACGACGTGCAGGCCCGCCTGGAGGTTCAGCAGGACGCCGGAACCCAGCACGCTCATCAGCGCACCCGTCAGCAGCGCGCCGAGGGCGGTGAAACCGGCCGTCCCGGCGAACATCGTGCTGAGCACCCGTCCGGACCGTTCCGGTGACGCCGCCGTCTGGACCAGCGAGAGCAGACCGGAGCCGGCCAGCACCCCGGGACCACCGACGAGGCCGAAGAGCCCGATGTAGACGCCCAGTGACATGGTCAGCGCGGGCAGGTTCCAGACCAGCGCCGACAGCAGACCGAGCGCGAGGCCGCCCCAGCCGAGCAGTGCGGCGGGCGCGACCTTGTGGGCGATCGTGGCGACGGCGAAGCCCGCGGCCAGCCCGCCGAGCGCCTGCACACCGCGCAGCAGGCCGACGTCGCCTTCGCCGCCGTCGAGGATGTCGAGCACGAAGACCACGAACAGCACCAGGAACATTCCCTGCGCCAGCGAAGTCAGCACCACGACGACGCCGGCGAGCCGGAGACGTCCGTCCCGGCCGATCTCGCGGAGTCCGTCGATCCAGGCTCGCAATACCGGCTCGTGCGGACCCGCCGCGACCGGAGAGGCGACCCGCCGGAACGGACGCGCCAGCAGGGCCGAGGCGATCACCAGGACGCCGAGATAGGCCACCACGACCCAGCCGAGGCCGCCGAAACCGAGCAGAAGGCCACCCGCCCAGCCGCCGATGAGCCGCGAAACACTGCTGTTGATGCTCATGAGGCCGTTGGCGCCGATCAGCTCGTCCGGCGCGACCAGTTCCGGCACGAGCGCGTTGCGGGCCGGTTCGAACAGCGACGCCAGGCCCGCTTGTCCCGCCATGACGGCGTAGAGGACGAACACCGGGCCGCCGGACGCGACGAACAGCAGCGGCAGCGCCACGAACGCCTGTCCCGCGCACACCAGGCACAGCACCAGGCGCCGGTTCCAGCGGTCCGCGAGCACACCGGCGACCGGGCTCAGCAGCACCGCGGGCACCAGGCCGAGGACGATGCTCAGCGCCGTCGTCGCGGCGGAACCGGTCGACTGGAAGACGAACACCGGCAGCGCGATCTGCAGCATCCACTCGGCGGTCTCGGAGAAGAACGCGGCGACCCACAGCCGGGCGAAGGCGGGTTCCCTCAACGGTTTCATGCGCTCGGTTTCCCCTCGGCGTCGATGCGCGGGAACGCCCGCAGCCCCACGTGCACCGGCAGGGCTCCCTCTGGCGGGTCCTCGCGGATCGCGCTGACGTAGGGCCGCACGAGAGCGTCGATCCCCTGGACCAGCTCGTCCAGCTCCGCCGCGGTCACCCGCAGGGAGTACATGTTGATCCCGGACGCGTCCTGCCACTCCTGGTCGAGCTGGTCAGCGGTGTCGAGGTAGCGCTCGATCAGCTCCCGTTCCCGCGCCAGCGTGGTACCCACCACCGCCAGCTGCGCCCCGCGCAGCGCCGGATCGTCCCCGAACTCGATGCCGACCTGGCAGGCGCGCCATGGCCGCTCCCGGCCGTCGTCCCCCTCGACCCGCTCGACAAGGCCGTGCTGGGCCAGTTGACGCAGATGCCAGCTGCAGTTCGAGGCGGTCGAGCCGACGGCCGCCGCGCATTCGCTCGCGGTCCGCGGGCCCACCGCCATCAGGTGGTCCACCAGCGCCGACCGCAGCGGATGCGCCAGCGCCCGCATCAACTCGACGTCTTCGATCCGCTTGCGCGGCGGTAACCCGGCCATCGCCGATCCAATCTGAAAGAAGTCTTTCGAAAGTTCTCTTTCAGAGTTGCAGGCGCTCGAAGTCTTGTCAAACGGCCTCGATACCCTTGCCCGCACAGTTGCTGCACGGTGCAGTAACTGCGTGAATCAACTACTGCTTGAGGAATACAGATGTCTGACCAGCGAGAACTCGCCACAGCGGCGGCTTTGGAAATCCCCCGGTTCGTCAGCGCGACCGTCTTGTTCCAGACGGCCATGGCGGAGCGGCTCGGGATCAGCGCCACCGAATTACACGGACTTCAGCTGGTCATCAGCGGCGCCGCCACCTCCCCGACCGAACTCGCGCGAGCACTCGGCATGACGACGGGCGCCGTGACCCGGATGCTCGACCGCATGGAGGCGCAGCATCTGGTCGAGCGCGCCCCCGACCCGGCCGACCGACGGCGGCTCCTGGTCCGCCCCCTTCCCGACCGGCTGGACGACGTCGCCGACCTTTACGCCCCCATGGCCAGGTTCTTCGGCGACCGCCTCGGCAGGCTCGACCGCCGTCAGCTCGCCGCGCTCCTGGGTGTCATGACCGATGGCCGGGCCTTCGCCGAACGCGAGTCCGCGCGCCTGCGATCGAAGTCGCCGGAAGAAGGGGTTGACTAACGCTACATAGGTTGCGTTAGACTCCTCGCATCATGGAAAACTGACACGCGTATCTCTCCCCGCCCCGAGGCAGCTTCGGTCGAGCACGGCTCCCGTAAGCGACAAGGCCCGGCGGGATTTCTCATGACTCCAGAAACGCGGGTGATGTCGTATGTCTCTTTCCCTGATCGCCAAAGATCTCGTCCGTTCCTACGGCGCCCGCGTCGTGCTCGACGGCGTCAACCTGACCGCGTCGGCAGGCCAACGGCTCGGGCTGGTCGGCGAGAACGGCATCGGCAAGTCCACGCTCCTGCGCCTGCTCGCCGGCGTCGAAGAACCGGACGCGGGCGAAGTGCTCCGTGGTGACGACGTCGGCTTCCTGTTGCAGGAACTGCCTTTCCCGTTCACGGCCCGGTTCTCCGACGTCATCGACGACGCGCTCACCGAGATCCGGCAAGCGTCGGCAAGGCTCGAGGAACTGACCGAAGCGCTCACGGAACGTCCTGACGACGCGGCCGTCCTCGATGAGTACGGCACGGTCCTCGAATGGGCGCAGGCACACGATCTCTGGGACGCCGACCGGCGGGCCGAGGTCGTCTGCGCGGGGCTCGGGCTCGCCGGGATCGACCCGTCGAGGGAACTGCGCACGCTCTCGGGCGGGCAGCGGTCACGGCTCGGACTGGCCGCGCTGCTGATCCGGCGGCCGTCGACACTGATCCTGGACGAACCGACGAACCACCTCGACGACGCCGCGATGGAGTTCCTCGAACACCACCTCGCGTCGCTGACCGGCGTCCTCGTGCTGGCGTCGCACGATCGCGTGTTCCTCGACGCGGTGTGCACCGACATCGTGGACCTCGATCCGGCGCTGGGCGGACCGACCCGGTACGGCGGAACGTATTCCGACTACCTGGACCAGAAACGGGCCGAACGGGCGCGCTGGGAGCAGCGGTACGCCGAGGAGCAGGACGAGCTCAAGGAACTGCGCGAGTCGGTGGCCGTCACCGCGCGCAACGTGGCGCACAACCGGCCGCAGCGCGACAACGCCAAAATGCTCTACGACTTCAAGACCGGGAGGGTGCAGAAACAAATCTCACGCCGGGTCCGCAACGCCCAGCTGCGGCTGGACGAACTGGAACGCGACCAGGTGCGGAAACCACCCGCGCCGCTGCGGTTCCAGGCGGAACTGACCGGCAAACCCGGCGAGGACAAAACGGCGATCTCCATGCGGGACATCGACGTCCCGGGACGTCTGCGGCTGGAGACCCTCGACATCACGACGACGTCGAGGCTCCTGATCACCGGCGGGAACGGCGCGGGGAAGTCCACGCTCCTGTCCGTGCTCACCGGCTCGCTGGCCCCGGCGACCGGGACCGTCCTTTGCGGACGCGGGGTGCGGATCGGCCTGCTGGCACAGGATGTCGAGTTCGACGAGCCCGCGTGGTCGGCGCAACGGACCTACTCCGAAGCGCTGGGCGAGGGTGCTCCACCGTTGCGCGGCCTGGGATTGCTGGCTCCGCGCGATCTCGGGACCAGCGTCGGCGCCCTGTCAGTCGGGCAGCGGCGACGGCTCGCGCTGGCGTTGCTGATCGCCGATCCGCCGGAAGTCCTGCTGCTCGACGAGCCGACAAACCACCTCTCGCTGACGCTGGCCGAGGAGTTGTTCGCCGCGCTCGACACCGCTCCCGGTGCCGTCGTCATCGCTTCGCATGACCGGTGGCTGCGGCAGGACTGGAGCGGTGAGCACCTCCGGCTGGAAGACGGTCGCGTCGCGGTATAGGGCGTTATACGGCTGCCCCGAGTGTCATGAGGGGTCCCCATAGGACGAAATCTGTCCTATGGGGAC
>NZ_JBFBBY010000284.1:0-5382 GCF_040682875.1 Amycolatopsis sp. NPDC051071
GCCCTGTCGTGTGTCAGGAAAGGGTCTTTCAAGACGTTTTTCGTCCTGAAAGACCCTTTCCTGACACTTGAGCTTGGAGGCGTCGCGCCGGCTGCTGTCCAAGGGGTCGTGACAGTCGTCTTCTCGGGAGAACGAAGGTCACAGACGAACAGCCGGCGCGACGGGCTTGTGGGCGGTCAGGTCCCGCTGATCAGGCGCAGGGCCAGGTCGGAGCTGAACTGACCGGCTTCCACGGTCGGCGCGATCCCGCATTTGCCGTCGGAGTCGCCGGGCACCTTGACCCAGAGCAGCATTTCGGCGCCGCCGCCGGTCTGGGAGGGCGTCCCGAGCTTGCGCCCGGCCGGGTTGCACCACTCGGCACCCTTGGGGCCGTTGCCGTTGCGGCTCGTGTCGATCACGAACGGCTTGGTGTAGCCGTACTTGCTCGACAGCGCCGCGCTGACGGCCTTGCCGTAGTTGGCCGAGTCGGTGGTGGTCTTGTAGTTCGACACGTTGACCGTGAGACCGCGGATCGACTTCACCCCGACGGCGTTGAGCCGGTCGGCCATGGTCGCGGCGGGGATCCAGGTCGAGTTGCCGCCGTCCATGTACGCCCAGGTGTTCGGTGCCTTGGCGGCGAACTGCTGACCGGCGTACTTGAGCAGGTCGAGGCGGGTCTGGCGGTCACCGGCGGGCAGGCAGTCGAGCTGCGCGAGCGCGTCCGGCTCGATGATGACGACCGCGGGTTTGCCGCCGATGCCGTCGGCGAAGTTCGAGATCCAGGTGCGGTACGCCTCCGGGCTGCCCGCGCCGCCACCGGAGTGACCACCGCAGTCGCGGCCGGGAATGTTGTAGGCGACCAGGATCGGCAGCTTGTCGGCCACGTCGGCGGCGTAGGTGTAGCCGTCGACGGCCTTCTTGACGTCGCCGCTCCAGTTGCCGAACCACCGCGCGCCCGCCTTGGTGGAGATGGCGGCCTTGATCTTGTCGGCGGTGCCGCCTGGGTGGTCCTTCACCCAGACCGCGGAGTTGGAGTTCGGGTCGGCGTAGAAGCCGTTGGTCTTCTCCAGGGGGTTGCCGTCGGCGGCCTGAGCCGGCGCGGCGATGAGGGCCAGCATGGAGGCGGCCAGCAGACCGAGCGTCTTGATGCGCATGCTCTCGATCTTCGATCCCGCGCGTACAAGATTCATACAACCCGCGTTTCGTCCTCTGGTTGCGGTAGTCCGACGTCGAACTACCGCAACCAGTCCTCTACTCGCGGTGGTTGCGCGGGGAGGGGATCAGGCCGAGTAGCCCTTCGGCGGGATCAGGGTGGCGAGCTGGTTGAAGGTGAGCCAGTAGATCTGGTTGCCGCCGAAGCTGGCCGGGTCGGCGATCTTGACCGTCATGTCGGAGCTGTCGTAGCCGATGACGGTGAAGTAGTGGTAGATCGTGTAGTTCGGGTAACCCGGCGGGTGGTTGTTCGCCGGGGCGACGATGTTCGCGACGATCGCGTAGCCCTTGTTGATGTCCAGCACGATGTCGTTCCACAGGAGATCGCGCTGCGCCTGGCTCGGCGGATCGTTCGGCATCTCCTTGGTCTCGTACCAGCCGCCCGCGACGTGGCCGTTGAGGACGCGGGTGACCTGTCCGATCCAGTCGGTGCCGTTGGTGCTGGTCGGGAGCTCGTTCGCGAGCTGCTGCTGGCTCGGCGGGCCGCCGTTCTTGGCCGAGATGGCGATCCTGGTGGCGGCCGGGCCACACCAGTAGCCGGTTTCCTGGACCTGGTACTGGATGTTCAGCACGGCCGACGCCTTGATGCCCTCGCCGTGGACCTCGGCCGGCGCGGGCATCGACTTCACGAAGCCGGGCGCGGGTACGACGTACTTGTCCTGTGCGACGGCGATGGCGGGCGCCGTGATCAACGCGGATACCGCGAGCGTGGCGACGACGGCCGTCTTGAGTCTGCGCATGGTAATCCTTCCCCAGTTTGGGTACTCGTTGGTGAATACCGAACGGGTCGATCGTGACCTTCCGGACGGCGTTTGTCCCCATCGTCACCTGCGCGTTCCCCGATCGGCGCACGACGAAAGTAGGATCGGATGAACGCTCGAAGGGGCATCGGGCAAGAGCGATCGTGCAGGTGATGAAAAACGATCACGAGCGAGCCGGCTCGCCAGGGCTCGACCGGCCGGATCTGGGCGGTCCCGACCCCGCGCCCGTGTTCGGCATGCTCTTCGATGCCTACGCGGCCCCGCTCCAGCGCTATCTCGCGCGCCGCGTCGGCACCGAGACCGCGCACGACCTGGTCGCCGAGACGTTCCTCGTGGCGCTCCGGCGGCGCGAGACGTACCGCCCGGAGGCCGGGACGGCCCGCGCGTGGCTCTACGGCATCGCGACGAACCTGCTCCGGCACCACGTCCGCACCGAGACCAGGGCATTCAAGGCGACGGCTCGGCTCGCGGCCGCCGGCGAAGCGATCTCGGCCGGGCACGACGGCCGCGTCGCCGAACGGGTCGACGCGCAGCAGCGCGCGGCCCAGCTGGCGGGCGCGCTGGCCGCACTGAGCGAGGCGGACCGCGACACCCTGTTGCTGGTCTCCTGGGCGGGACTGGAACCCGGTGAGGTCGCCGAGGCACTCGGTATCCCCGCCGGGACCGTCAGATCCCGGCTGCACCGGGTCCGAAGATGGTTGCGCGCCAACGCACCGGAGATCAAGACAGAGTCCACAAAGGACAATTCAAGTGGCGAAGAGGCGGGCGAAAGTGCACGGCGGTAGCATCAGGAAGGTGTGGTCCGACGCCGAACTCGACCAGGCGCTGGCCGATCTGCATCCCGAGCCGGAAACCCGGCAGGACGAGCTTTCCCGCGCCAAGGCGGCGCTTCTGCGTGCCGCGGGCGAGGTCGACGACGAACTCCTTCCCGTGTCAGGGCCGCCGTCAAAAAAACGGCCGGGCGCGTGGCGATGGATCGCGGCCGCGGCCGCCGCGGCGCTCATCCCAGGCGGGGTCATCGTGGCGACGAACGTCTTCGTCGACAACGACGGCCAGGACACCGCCAACCACGCGACCCTCGCTCCCGTCGATGACGTCCTGAGCAACCTCCGCGGTGCCGATCTCCCCCTGCGTGCCGGTCAGTACCGGCTCTCCACCGAGTCGACCTGGACGACGTGGGTCGGCAAGACGAGCGGGGTGATCTACCAAACACACGAGATCTTCGAACGGTGGCTGCCCGCGGACTGGTCCCTCCCGCGTATGACGCGGTTCACCAGGACCGGCGAAATCCGCTGGATCAAGGGCGACTACGGGACGGCGAAGGCACTGGGCGAGCCGATCCCCAGCGCGACGATCGACACCGGCTGGGAAGGCCAGCCGTCACCTCCGACGGGTGGGCAGGCTTCGGGCGCGCGTCCCACTTCAACCCCGATCGCCCCGCCTCAATCGGGTTCGACCACGACGAATCTGCCACCGGAAGCACCCGTCGCGACAAAACTGACGCAGGATGCACCCATCTCCACCCAGCGGAGCAAGCCTCCGAAAACCAGCTGGATGACTCCGTCGAGGGAACTCCTCGACGAGCTGCCCACCGACCCGGCGAAGCTGCTCGAACGGCTGCGCAACGACAACCGGGACGGAGAGGTGATCACGGCACCCGAGATGTTCGACATGGCCCACAGCGTCATGCGTTCTTCGCACGGCTACGGCGATCTTCGGGTGGCGCTGTGCAAGGCGCTCGCGAAGGCTCCGGGCATCACGTTCGAGAAGAACGCGACGACCTCCGATCACCGTCCGGTCATCTCGTTCTCCGTACAGGAGGCCGACCGGATCAAGACGTTGGTCGTGGACCTGGCGACGGCGAACATCACGGACTACCGCGCCGCCAGGAACCGGTCCGACCCCGAGTTCCCTGGGCTGTCCCTGCACGAGACGACGGTGACGACGCAGGTCACCGACAAGGGCGGCCCCTAGAAAGCACGGCTAGCGGGCGTGCTTGGCGGCGTTGAGCGCGCTCCCGACGTCGGCCACCTCCAATACCCGGATACCCGGCGGGATCTTGCCGGCGTCCGGCGGCACCAGCGCGTAGGTGAAGCCGAGCCGGGCGGCCTCCGCGAGCCGCCGTCCGACGTTCGGCACCCGCCGGACCTCGCCTGATAGCCCGACCTCGCCCATCGCGACGAGTTTGGGTGAGAGCGCGGTGTCCGTGGCCGACGAGATCAGGGCCAGCACCACTGCCAGGTCGATGCCGGGCTCGGTGATCTTCATGCCGCCGACCGTCGCCACGTAGACGTCCTTGTCACCGACCTTGATCCCCGCCCGCTTCTCGACCACGGCCAGCACCATCGCGACCCGCGCCGAATCGAGGCCGCTCACGGCGCGGCGGGGCTGTGGCGCCTGCGTCGCCGAAACGAGCGCCTGCACCTCGCCCAGCAGCGGCCGCTTGCCCTCCATGGTCACCGTGACCGCGGTCCCTTCGACCGGCTCGGCGGTGTGGCTCAGGAACAGGCCGGACGGATCGGGTACGCCGACGATGCCCTCTTCGACCAGTTCGAAGCAGCCGATCTCGTCCGCGGCGCCGAAGCGGTTCTTGATCCCCCGCAGCATCCGCAGCGTCGAATGCTTGTCGCCCTCGAACTGCAGGACGACGTCGACCAGATGCTCCAGCACCCGCGGCCCGGCGACCGAGCCGTCCTTCGTCACGTGCCCGACCAGCACGATCGGCAGCCCGCGCTCCTTGGCCAGCGCGACCAGCCCGGAGGTGACCGCGCGGACCTGGGTGACCCCGCCCGGCGAGCCCTCCACCTGCGGTGAGGCCATGGTCTGGACCGAGTCGACGATCAGCACACCCGGTTTGACCGCGTCGACGTGGCCGAGGATGGCGGAGAGGTCGCTTTCGGCCGCGAGGAACATCTCGTCGTGGACGTTCCCGGTGCGCTCGGCACGCAGCCGCACCTGCCCCGCCGACTCCTCGCCGGTGACGTACAGCGCGCGGCCCGCGGTGGCCGCCCATTGGTAGGCGACCTCCAGCAGGAGGGTCGACTTGCCGACGCCGGGCTCACCCGCGAGCAGGATGACCGCGCCCGGCACGAAACCGCCGCCGAGCACCCTGTCCAGTTCGGAGACGCCGGTGGGCTTGGCACGCGCCGTCTCGACGTCGACCTCGCCGATCGGGCGGGCGGGCGCGCTGGGCGCCCCGGCGGCGACCCTGGCTATCGCCGGGCGGGCGTCGCCGCGTTCTTCGAGCGTTCCCCAGGCTTGGCATTCAGGACAGCGCCCGACCCACTTCGGCGCTTGGTACCCGCATTCACCACAGCGGTAGGTGCTGCCTTTCTTGACCACCCCGCGAGGCTAGCGGCCACCACCGACAATCTCCGGCAGCGACGGGCCCCGGTAACTACATGAAGGCCCCCTTCCTTGCGCTAGGCGC
>NZ_JBFBBY010000285.1:0-5175 GCF_040682875.1 Amycolatopsis sp. NPDC051071
AAGGGACCTTTGCTATCACTCTCTTTTGGAAAGTGATAGCAAAGGTCCCTTGCTCTCTTCCCGCACCATAACCGCAGGTCAGACGCCCAGGCGAGAGCAAAGGTCCCTTGCTATCGCGCCACCCCGAGCCCCGCCAAGACCTCCCCCGCGGCCACCGTCAGCTCCGCCAGATCCGGCGGCCGCAGCGAGCCGGTCCCGGCCAGCGCGTCGAAGATCGTCCCGTCCAGCCATCCGACGAGCACCCGCGCATGCCGCTCGGGCTCCGCCGAGCCACAGCCGGCCAGCACCTCCGCACACCGCTTCCGGATGACCAGGCCCCCGCGGTCGTAGGCCTCACGCAACTCCGGCCGCCGCGTCGCTTCCAGCGCGAACTCGTACCGTGCGAGCATCCGCGTCCGCCCTTGCGTGATCGCCGCGTACGCGAATGTCGCCACGTACTCGGCCAGCCTGCCGGGCGGCGGGTCGAGGGTGACCTCGTCGAGTTCGACCATCCGCGTGATCGCCAGCTCCAGCAGCGCCGCCCTCGTCCGCGCGTAATACGAGGTCGAGCCCGACGGCAGCCCCGCGAGCCGGTCGACCGCGCGATGCGTGAGCCCGCGCATCCCCTCGGCCGCGATCACCTCGATGGCCGCGTCCCCGATCATCGCCTTTCGCACTCTACAAGTGTAGTAGTACTCTACAGCCGTAGAGGAGGTCACCATGCGCAAAGCGATCGTGGTCGGCGGAGGTATCGGCGGGCTCTGCACCGCCATCGGGCTGCACGGCATCGGCTGGGAGGTCACTGTCCTGGAACGGGCCCCGGAACTCACCGCCGTCGGCGCCGGCATCTCCCTGTGGCCCAACGCCCTGCGCTCACTCGAAACACTCGACGTCCACCTGGACAAGCTCCAAGAACAGTCGTCCGGTGGCCTCCACGACCGGAACGGCCGCCGCATCACCCGATGGGACGCCGACGCGTTCCGCCGCAACCACGGCCGCCCGCTCGCCGCCATCCACCGGGCCGACCTCATCAGCGCACTTCGGGACGCATTGCCCGCAAACAGCGTCCACACCGGCATAGAGGTCACGAGCCTCGGCGATCTGGACGCGGATCTCATCGTCGCCGCCGACGGAATCCACAGCGGACTCCGGAAATCGCTGTGGCCGGAGCATCCCGACCCGGTCTACAGCGGCAGCACGGCCTTCCGCGCGGTGACCACGCTCCCGCGTCCGGCAGATCTCAGCACGAGCTGGGACGACGGCGCCGAGATCGGCGTCATCCCGCTCCACGACGGCCGCGTCTACTGGTGGGCGTGCTACGTCGCCGAAGCAGGAATCCGATACGAAGACTTGAAGGCGTATCTACGTGAACGCTTCGGCGGCTGGCATGCGCCGATCCCCGAGCTCATCGACGCGACGACACCCGAAACGCTGCTCCACCACGACCTCTACTTGCTCGGCACTCCCCTGCCGTCGTACGTGAAAGGCCGCGTCGCGCTCCTCGGCGACGCGGCGCACGCGATGCCGCCCTTCCTCGGTCAAGGCGGCTGCCAGGCAATCGAAGACGCCGTCGTGCTCGCCGCCGCGCTCAGCACCACCGAGGACGTCGACGCGGCACTGAAGAGTTACGACGAGCAGCGCCGTCCACGCAGCCAGAGTGTCGTCAAGGCATCGACGCAAGCAGGCAAAGTGGGGCTACAGCTGCGAAATCCGCTTGCCGTGGCCGTCCGCAACGGCGTGCTCCGGCTGCTCCCCGGCGCGCTCACCGCCCGCATCGGCTCCGGCGTCAGCGGCTGGACGCCTCCGGTTCCCCGCCGACCAGCCCCGCCTCGTACGCGGTGATCGCGGCCTGCACGCGATTTCGTGCGCCAAGCCGGTTGAGAATGGTGCTCACGTAAGCCTTCACCGTGCCCTCGACGACGAACAGCCTACCCGCGATGTCCGCATTGGACAGTCCGGAACCGAGCAGCGCCAGCACTTCCTGCTCGCGCGGGGTCAGCTTGCCGATCAACGCCCGCGCGTCTTCCGCCCGGGAAACCCGGTTTCCCGAGAACCGCGCGATGACGCGCTGAGCGACCTTCGGCGAAAGGAACGCCGCCCCGCCGGCGACCGCGTGAATCCCGGACAGCAGTTCGCGCGGATCTCCGGATTTCAGCAGGAAACCACTCGCTCCGAGGCCGAGAGCACGTTCGATGTAGGCGTCCTCACCGAAAGTCGTCAGCATGATCACGCCGATGTCCGGGAGCAGCCGCCGGATCTCCTCGGCCGCCTTGAGCCCGTCCATGACCGGCATCCGGATGTCGAGGAGTACGACGTCCGGCCTGGTCGCCCGCGCCTGCTCGATGGCGGCACGGCCGTCCTCGGCCTCCGCGACCACTTCGATCCCGGCGTCCGCGGCCAGGATCGCCGACACACCGGCACGGATCATCGCCTCGTCATCGGCCAGCACCACCCGGATCATCCGGGTTCCCCCTTTGCTCGTCTTCACTGATCAAGTCCTTCGACACGAGTTTCCCGTCGGCGAAGCACAGCCGGTAGGCCTCGTAGTTCAAGTTGAGCACGCTGCGCTCGGTGCCGTAGTACTCGCAGATCGCCCCTGCCGGCACCGGCGGCTCCAACTCGCGCGGCCGCGCGATCCGCTGGCCTTCAGGCAGCACGGGGGCGATCTCCGCCCGTGTCTGTCCCGGCCGGATCCGGTCATAGTCGGCGCCTGCCAGTTCCGAGCGGTACCACTGGACAAGGAACACCGCACCGCTGATCGCGACCACCACGCCGAAAAGCCCGATCGGCACGACGATCGCCTGGATCAGGCTGCGCCGGACGTCACGGCGGGCGCGTTCCAGCTCCCTCGCCGACGTCGACTGCCCCACCTCGGCGTCCATCGCGGCCTGGCTCTCCGGCGTTTCCTCCGACGGCGCGGCGTCATGCGGCAGGATCGCGTGGACCTCGAAACCGCCGCCACGCGGTCCCGCACGCAGGGTCCCGCCGACCAGCCGGACCCGTTCACGCAGGCCGATCAGCCCTCGTCGCCCGGAAGACCGGCCGGGTAACGGCCCCGCGGGCGGCGCGGCGTTGACGACGGCGACGTCGGTCCGATCCGCCGACCGCACGACCCGCACCGTGACGGCGGCTCCGGGCGCGTGCTTCACGACGTTCGTCAACGACTCCTGGACCACGCGATACGCCGCCCTGTCGACCATCCGCGGTTCACCGGCGACGAGATCGTCCACAGAGGATTCGATCAGCACACCGGACGCCCTCGCCCGGTCGAGCAGTGCGTCGATGCTCTCGTGCACGGGCTCGGTCGGCGCGTCGTCCTCACGCAGTACGCCGATGATCTCGCGTAGCCGTTCGGTCGCCGTTGCCGCGCTCTGCCGCAGGTCACCCGCGGCCTGCCGCTGCTGCTCGTCGAGCCCGCCCGCGACCTCCAAGGCCGCCGCGCGGACCGCGATCAGGCTGAGTTCGTGGCCGAGGGAATCGTGCATGTCGCTGGCGATCCGGGTCCGCTCACGCAACCGCGCGCGATCCGCGATGAGCCGTTGGCGGCTCTCCATCTCCTCCGCACGCCGCCAGCCATCGCGTGCCATGTCCTCGCGCTGCCTGATGTACCGGCCCAGCAGCCACGGCGTCACCGATCCGAAGACCAGGACGCCGAGCAGCGCACCCCAGGCCGAGAAGCCGTCCTTGGCCCAGATCAGCGCGACGGGGACCGCCACCACCGAGACGACCGTGAAGACACGCAGCATCGGCTTCGCGACCGGCTGCCGGTAACCGGCGAGATAGCTCACCGCGACCAGGAGGAAGGCCTCCCAGATCGGCACTCGCCCGCCGAAACCCCCGAGGATCACGAAGGCGGCGACCATCGCGATGGCGAGTGAGACGACCGGATACCGGCGCGACAACGCGATCGCGGCCGTCGTCGCGGTGAGCCCGGCGACGAGTTCCAAGCGGTACGGGTTGTTCCCGGCGTCGATGGCGACGAACCCGCAGAGCCCGAGCCACAACGCGAGGTCCATGACCAACCGCCACCCGCGCCGCACGGGCTCCTCGACGTCCTTCACACGACCGGACGCTACAAGCCGCGACGACCGGTCCGCCATGGACGAAAGTCAAGGTCCCTCGGCTGAGGAAAACGCGCTCGTGAGGCATGATGATCGACCATGGCCGAGCGCACACTCTCCGGTCAGCTAGGCGGTCCTGTCCCGGCAGGCATCGAAGCGCTGGCCGACGACGAGAAACAGGACCTCTCCGACGCGTTGCGCGATGCGCGACACCGTCAGGCCAAGGCATTGGCCGAAGCGGGCGAAGAGGGCTTGAAGTACGTACCCGCGCTTCTACGGGGCACCATCCGCAAGGTGGTGGGCCTGTGACCACCGAGAACTTCGCCGCGCAGGCCGAAATCCTGAAACTCGCGCGTGTCCTCGGCTGCACCCCCGAGCGGCTCGCTTACCTCGAACGCGTGGACGCCGCCGAACTCCAGGCGTTCCGCGAACAGGTCACCGACACGTTGTTCGACGCCAACCTCGCCGTGCTCGAACGGATGGCGATGGCGAGCAGGCTGATCCCCAGCCCGATCCTCGCGAAGATCGCCGAGAAGGTCTTCGGCCCGCTCTTGTGCGCCCGGATCGCCGGGCTGGTGGACGTCTCCCGGGGCGTGGACGTGGCGAAACGGCTCAAGCCGCCCTTCCTGTGCGACGTCGCGGCCGAACTGGACCCGCGGCGGGCCAGTGCGATCATCGCGAAGATCCCGCTCGACACCGTCGTCGCGGTCGCCGTCGAGCTGGTGCGCCGCGAGGACTGGATCACCGTCGGCCGGTTCGTCGGCCACCTGCCCGACCCGACCGTGCGGAAGGCCCTCGGCGTCATCGGCGATGAGGCGCTGATCCGGATCGCGTTCGTCCTCGACGACAAGAGCCGGATCGACCACGTCCTCGGGCTGCTGTCCGAAGACCGGTTCCGGGGTCTCCTGCGGGTCGCGGCCGACGACGAGGAGCTGTGGGCGCCGATCCTCGACCTCCTCACCCACCTGAGCGAGAAGCGTGTCGAGCAATGGTCGCATCTGCTCGACGAACTCCCGCCTGAGCTGCGGGAACGCGTTCAGGAGACCCTCGGCCACGCGTCCTGACCCCGCTGTCGGGGGAGCAAGGGACCTTTGCTATCACTTTCCAAAAGAGAGTGATAGCAAAGGTCCCTTGC